>JAPKZP010000461.1 GCA_026393735.1 Acidobacteriota bacterium | reverse complement strand
CGCGCGCGAAGCCGTCCGGCTCGCGCCGTACAGTTCGGTGGCGATGAGGATGCTGGTGACCGCTTACCTGGGGACCAACCGCGTGGCCGAGGCCAGGCAGGCGCTGCGTGACGCCGCGAGCCGCGGCGTCGGCGACGTCGTGTGGCACGGCTTGGCTTTCCAGGTGGCGTTCGCAGACGGCGATGCGGCGGCCATGCTGGAACAGGCGCGATGGTCGCCTCCCAACCCATTGGATGCGATCACGATGATCCAATACCGCGCGCAGGCTGCCGCGTCGTCCGGGCGGCTTCGTGAGGCGCGGCCGCTGTGGTCGGAGGCGGCACGCATGGCCGCACAGGGCGCAGCCCCGACGAGGCAGGCCGCGATTCGCATGCGGGAAGCCGAGATGGAGGCGCTCCTGGGCGACGCGCGCGCGGCGCAGCGCACGGCCGACGCGGCGCTCGCCCTCGACGCACGGCCGGGCACGATGCTGGCGGCGGCCGTCGTCTTCGCACTCGCCGGCGATGCCGCTCGCGCCGGCTCGCTCATCGACGACGCCGTTCGTCGCACGGAGCCTGGTATCTGTGCGAAGCCTGTCTGGCTCCCTGTCGCTCGGGCACTTGTCGAAGCCGCTTCGGGCCAGTATGTCCGGGCGCGGGACACGATCGGCCAGGTTGCACGGTTCGAGCGCGGCCGCGACTTCGGCCTCGCACCGCTCGGTGCGCGGGCCCTGATCGAGATCGCCGCGGGCCGACCGAGAGAGGCGGCTGAGATCTTCCAGGAGCTGTTGCGCCTTCGCCTGGTCGCGCCCACGTCTCCCTGGGTCCCGTTCGCGCGTCTCGGACTCGCCCGTGCCTTGCGCGCCGCGGGAGACATACGGGGCAGCCGCGCCGCCTACGACGCGGACCTCGAATCCATGAACAGCGCCGAGCCGGACACGCCGCTTCTGGTTGCCGCTCGTCAGGAACGCGCCGCGCTCGGCATCCGTTGACGCGTGTGCGCCCCGGGGGCGAATACAGGACCTTTCGAGGCTTCCGGTAGGCGAATGACAGGCGCTGCGTAAAGACTTCCTTCCAACCCGGACGTACCTTCGAACCTGTCAGGTGTTCCGCGGCCGAAAACCAGCCGGCAATCCGGTGTCAGGTTTCGTGCGGACTTTGCGGGGAGGAGAACGGACATGCGAAGGCGAATTCTCAGCGTCCTCTTGGCGACCGCCGTCCTGGCCTGGCCAGCGGCGGCGCAGGAGCAGAGTGCGTCCATTCGAGGCGTGGTCAAGGACGTGCAGGGTGGTGTGCTTCCCGGCGTGACCGTCGAAGCCCGCCACGTGCAGGGGGCGGTGACCTCGGCCATCACGGACGCGGATGGCACCTACCGGTTCCCGTCGCTGCTGCCGGGCAGGTACATGGTCACGGCGCAGCTTGCCAGCTTCCGGACGGCCCAGGTGGACAACCTCGAGTTGCTGCTCGGACAGATCAAGTCGGTCGACTTCACCCTGCAACTGGGTGGCGTCAGCGAAGAAGTGGTGGTCAAGGCCGAGGCGCCGCTGGTGGACACGAAGCAGAGCGCGCGCGCCACCAGCATCGCCCGCGAGCAGATCGACCTGCTCCCCAAGGGCCGCGACTTCACCTCGCTCGTGACGCAGGCGCCCGGCGCCAACGGCGAGGGCAAGTCGAACGGCCTGATGATTGACGGGGCCACGACCTCCGAGAACCGCTACATCGTTGACGGCGCCGAGACCAGTGACCTCGTGACCGGCGGCACCGGCAAGCAGGTGCTGCCCGACTTCGTCGAGGAAGTGCAGGTCAAGTCGTCCGGCTACACCGCCGAGTACGGCGGCGCCACGGGCGGCGTCATCAACGTCATCACCAAGAGCGGCACGAACGCCCTGCGCGGCAATGCGCTGTTCTATCTGGAGCACTCGGGGTTCATGGGGGCCGCGCCGTCCGGCTACCAGGTGGGGAACCCGACCCTGCGCCTGAAGCTGGATGATGCCAGCCAGGCGGAGTTCGTCACGTACCCGAAGGACCGCTACAGTCGGATGGAGCCCGGGTTCTCCGTCGGCGGCCCGCTGCTGAGGGACAGGGCCTGGTTCTTCGCCGCCTACCAGCCGACCTACGAGCAGATCCGGCGAACGGTCACCTGGGTGGGCGACAAGCGCACGCAGGAGAGCGCGACACGGGACATCCCGTCGCAGTACGTCTCGGTGAACCAGACGTCGCAGCTCCGGCCGAACTTCCGCACGCGCGTCGCGTACAACAGCAGCTGGACCAGGACCGACAGCGTGGGGACCCAGCAGGGCCTGCCGGCAGCGGACGGATCGGACATGCCCGGGCTCGACTACAACTTCGGCACCACGCGTCCCAATGTCAGTCTGTCCGGCCAGGCCGACTGGGTGGTGAAGCCGAGCCTGTTCTGCAGTGCGCGCGTGGGGTACTTCCAGGCAGATCGCCAGACTTACGGCATCCCGACCGGGTCTCGCTACCTCTGGCGCACCAGCACGATCAACATGCCGGGAGTGCCGGCGGCGCTGCAGAAGACATCGGGCGCCGTGAACGTGCCGAGCAACACGGCGATTGATTTCGACAAGCAGGAGCGTCTGTCGTTCCAGGTCGACTCGACGTGGTACGGCAGGTTCGGCGGGGAACACGCGATCAAGGGCGGCTTCCAGGTGGACCGCATTGCCAACAGCGTCAACACCTACGAAACGGGGCCGTACGCCCAGTTGTACTCCGCGACGGACGGCTCGCGGCGCTTCGGCGGCATGACCGGCGCGTTCGGCTACTACCGGTTCCGCGTCGCGCTGCCAACGGGCACGAGCCGCGGATTCAGCACGACCGGCGAGGTCGCGACGAACAACCTGGGGATGTTCATCCAGGACGCCTGGACGGTCACCAGCCGGATGACCGTCAACCTGGGCCTGCGCACCGAGACCGAGACGGTTGCGCCCTTCCAGCCTGGCCTCGATCTGCTGACCGGCCTCCCGGCGCAGGGGACCATCGGCATGAGCGCCATCAAGTTCGGCTTCCAGGACAAGCTGGCGCCGCGGGTCGGCCTGGCGTGGGACGTCAAGGGAGACGGCAAGTGGAAGACCTACGCGTCGTGGGGCATCTTCTACGACATCTTCAAGATGCAACTGACGCGCGGCGCGTTCGGCGGCGACAAATGGCAGGAGTATTTCTACACCCTCGAGACACCGAACTGGACGACGCTGCTCGACCCGGTCGGGAAGGGCAACTGCCCTCCCGCGTGCCCGGCCTCGATGGGCACGCTGATCATGGGACCGTTCGACTACCGCGCGCCGAGCGGCGTCGATCCCGGTCTCAAGCCCATGCGGTCCCAGGAGATGTCGGCGGGCCTCGAGCACCAGTTGTCGGCGGTGGCCGCCGTCAGCGCGCGCTACATCCGCAAGTGGCTCGACCGCGCCGTTGATGACATCGGGACGTGGAGCCCGGACGGTGAGATCTACCTCATCGGCAACCCCGGGTTCGGGATGCGAACGGTCGCGTGCGGGCCGGATCTCGGCTGCAACCCGTCCGTCGGGCTGCCCAAGGCGAAGCGCATCTACGACGCGGTCGAGATGGCGTTGACGAAGAACTTCTCGAACCGGTACTCCGCGCGGGTCAGTTACCTGTGGAGCCGCCTCTACGGGAACTACTCCGGCCTCGACCAGACCGACGAGAACGGCCGGACGTCCCCGAACACCGGCCGCCTGTACGATTACCCGTTGCAGTCGTTCGACGGCAAGGGCTACGAGGTCAACGGGCCGCTGGCCACCGACCGGCCGCACCAGGTGAAGGCGCAGGTCATCTACCAGTTCCCGTTCGGCAGCACCCTCGGCATGAACGTCTACGCCGCCAGCGGCATCCCGAAGACGCGCGAGATCGCAGCCATCACCGGGAGCGGGTACCCGATTACTCGCAGACGGACCTGATGGCCCAGCACGAGTTCAAGATGGGCGGCCGGTACCGCCTGGAGATCAGCATCAATATCCTGAATCTCTTCAATCAGCGCGTCGCCACCAACTACTGGGCGACCGAAAGCGCGAACGGCAAGTACATCAACTTCGACGAGCCGGCGTTCTACGCCCACCAGGTGGACGTGGCCGCGCTCAAGACAACGACCCCCGGGTGGGCGGCCGATCCACGCTTCATGGTGGAAGGCGCGAGCATCGCTCCTGCGCCGGGCTTCCAGATGCCGAGACAGGCGCGTCTCGGCGTCAAGTTGCTCTTCTGATCGGGCAGCCGGGAAACGCGAATGCCCACCACGTGGTGGGCATTCGTGTCGTTGGGCGCGAACGAAGAAGGGGACCGCTATTTCATCGCGTCGATGATGGCGTTCAGCGTCTTGCTGGGACGCATCGCCTTCGTCGTCTTCGCGACGTCGAAATGGTAGTACCCGCCCATGTCGACGGGCTTGCCCTGGGCGCCCAGCAGCTCGGTGTTGATCCTGATCTCGTTCTCGGCCAGCTGTTTCGCCACGCTGCCAAACCGCGCCTGCAGTTCCTTGTCCTTCGTCTGTGCGGCGAGCGCTTCCGCCCAGTACATCGCCAGGTAGAAGTGGCTGCCGCGATTGTCGATCTCACCGACCCGTCGGGCCGGCGACCTGTTGTTGTCGAGGAACTTGCCGATGGCCTGGTCGAGCGTCTCGGCCAGCAGCGCGGCCCGCTCGTTCTTGAACGACTGGCCGATGTGTTCGAGTGATGCGCCCAGCGCCGAGAACTCACCGAGGGAGTCCCAGCGGAGGTAGCCCTCCTTCTGGAACTGCTGCACGTGCTTGGGCGCCGAGCCGCCGGCGCCGGTCTCGAAGAGGCCGCCGCCCGCGAGGAGCGGCACGATCGACAGCATCTTGGCCGACGTGCCGATCTCGAGGATGGGGAACAGGTCCGTCAGGTAGTCGCGCAACGCGTTGCCGGTCAACGACATGGTGTCCTGGCCCTTGCGGATGCGCGCGAGCGAGTATCCCATCGCCTCCACGGGCGCCAGGATGCTGATCTCGAGGCCTGCCGTGTCGATCTCCTTCAGATAGGTCTCCACCTTCGCGATGACCTGCGCGTCGTGCTTGCGGTTCCTGTCGAGCCAGAACACAGCCGGCGCGCCGGTCGCCCTGGCGCGTCTGACCGCCAGCTTCACCCAGTCGCGGATGGCAATGTCCTTGGTCTGGCACGAGCGGAAGATGTCACCGGTGTCGACGTTCTGCTCGAGCAGGGTCTTGCCGGTGGACTCGTCGACGACCCGGATCGTTCCCGGCCCGGACGCGATGAACGTCTTGTCGTGGGATCCGTACTCCTCGGCCTTCTGCGCCATCAGGCCCACGTTCGGCACGCTGCCCATCGTTGCCGGGTCGAGCGCGCCGTGCTGCTGGCAGTCCTCGATGATGGTCCTGTAGGTCGTCGCGTAGCAGCGGTCCGGGATCATGGCCTTGGTGTCGTGGAGTTTGCCGTCCGGGCCCCACATCTTGCCCGACTCGCGGACCACGACGGGCATCGACGCGTCGACGATGATGTCGCTCGGGACGTGGAGGTTGGTGATGCCCTTGTCCGAGTCGACCATCGCAAGCGCCGGGCGCGCCGCGTACACCGCCTTGATGTCGGCCTCGATCTCCGCTTTCTTGCCGGCGGGCAGGCCCTGGATCTTGGCGTAGAGGTCGCCCAGGCCGTAGTTCGGGTTCACGCCCAGCTGCGCGAAGGTGGCGGCGTGCTTCTCAAAGACGTCCTTGAAGAACACGCTGACGGCGTGGCCGAACATGACGGGGTCAGACACCTTCATCATGGTCGCCTTGAGGTGCAGAGACAGGAGCAGGCCTTTCTGCTTCGCGTCCGCGATCTGTTCCTCGAAGAAGCTGCGCAGCGCCTTGACGTGCATGACGGAGGTGTCGAGGATCTCGCCCTCCAGCAGCCCCAGCTTCTTCTTGAGGACGGTCACCGTCCCGTCGGCGGCCACGAACTCGTAGCGGACGTCGGTCGGTTTCGAGATGGTGGCGGAGTTCTCGCTGCCGTAGAAGTCGCCGCCGGTCATGTGCGCCACGTGGGACTTCGAGTCCGCGCTCCACGCGCCCAGCTTGTGCGGGTGCTTCTTCGAGAACGCCTTCACCGAGAGCGGGGATCGGCGGTCCGAGTTGCCCTCGCGGAGCACGGGGTTCACGGCGCTGCCGAGGACCTTGGCGAAGCGGGCCTGGAGAGCCTTCTCGGCGTCGTCTTTCGGCGACTCGGGGTAGTCCGGGATCGCGTAGCCGTGCGCCTGGAGCTCCTTGATGGCTTCCTTGAGCTGCGGAATCGACGCGGAGACGTTGGGCAGCTTGATGATGTTGGCTTCGGGGTGCTGCGTCAGCTCGCCGAGTTGAGCGAGGTAGTCGGGGATTCGCTGCGCTTCGGTGAGATGCTCGGGGAACGTGGCGATGATGCGGCCGGCGAGCGAGATGTCACGCGTTTCGACGGACACGCCGGTGCCCTTCGTGAAGCCCTGCACGACGGGCAGCAATGAAAGCGTGGCCAGCGCTGGCGCTTCGTCAATCTGCGTCCAGATGATGGTCGATGTCTTGTTCATGCTCGGCTCTCCTATGACCTATGAACCTCTAAGCATACGTCGTCTGCGTGCCCGCGTGCCACCGCCGGCGCCAGCCCCCGGCCGGCATCGGAATCCGACCTCCGGTAGAATGGAAGGTCCGGGATGCGCGGCCCAGGGGCCGCGTGCGAGGCTCGTTGCTCCGAGGGAGACCATGGCTGCCCTGATTGAAGCGATCGATATCAAGCGGAAGATGTTCTTCGAGTTCGATGACATGCCCTTCGTGTGCCTCGACGTGGACATTTCCACCCCGACGGCCCGCGGCGGCCAGACGCTGGTGCGCGTCAAGATGCGGAACCTGAAGTCCCGCGCCGTCTTCGACAAGACCTTCAAGGCCAGCGACAAGTTCAAGGAGCCCGATCTCGCGCAGCTTGCGGCCAGCTACCTCTACAGCGACAGCGCAGGGTCCCACTTCATGGACCAGGAAAGTTACGAAACGCTGACCCTGGGCGACGAGATGCTGGCCGATGCGAAGGACTTCCTCGTGGACGGCCAGATCGTGCAAATCCTCACGTTCAACGGCAACGTCATCGGCCTGCAGCTGCCGCAGCAGGTCGAGCTCACCGTCACCTATACCGAGCCGGGCATCCGCGGCGACACCGCCAGCGGCAGCGTCACCAAGGCCGCGACCATGCAGACGGGCATCGAGATCCGCGTCCCGCTCTTCATCAAGGAAGGCGAGAAGGTCCGCGTCAACACGGAAACCCGGGAGTTCTGCGGCCGGGCCTGATCCCCAGCACCCTCACTGCCCGGCAGGCCAGATCACCTGCCCGGTCGTGTCGACCACCACCCACCGCCCCCCGCGCTGCTCGGCCATTACCACGACACGACCCAGACGGTCGATGTAGCCGCACGCGGTGTCGGATTCTACGTAGATGACATCACGGTAGATCACCGGCGTGGCAGACGCCGGGCCGGTGAACTGGACCTGACCGGCGCGATCGATGAAGAACGGGCGGGGATTCCTGACCGGCTGGCCAGCGGCGTCCGTCGTCTTCTCGTACACCGCAGCCAGGCCGTGCTCGAAAGCATTGACCGTCTCGTACTTCGCCGGGATGACGAGCTGGCCGGCGATGTCGATGAATCCCCACTGTTCGCCGCGCTGGACCTCGCAGCGCTGTTCGCGGCACGTGCCGATGCTGTCGTAGATCAGAGGCGTGATCGCACGGCCCTGCGCGTCGATGAGACCCCACTTCTCGCCGCGGGAGACGCCCACCACGCCGTTGCCGAAGGTGCCGATGTTGTCGAACGGCCCTGGAACAACCGTCTGACCGTCACGGTCGATGACGCGGAACTTGAACGTCATGGGCGTGCGGGTGGCCATCTCGGCGACACCCGCCAGCCCGTCCTTGAAAGGCCGGACGATGTCAAAG
>JAPKZP010000699.1 GCA_026393735.1 Acidobacteriota bacterium | reverse complement strand
CTCGCGGTTGCCGAGTTCCGGATGAGCGTGGAGTTCTCGCCGCCACGGGACCACCTGTGCGAGCGCGGCCTCGGCGGCCGTGTCCAGCCGCTGATGCAACTGGTCGAGCGGTGATGCCGGCGCGGCCGGCTTCTTCGCCGGCGACGGCTGGGCGGCGGCGCTCGCGCCGACGAGCAGGGTGAACAGCAGGGCCGCGGACAGGCGACGTCTCGAAGTCATCACTGAGTTGATCTCCCGTAAGCAGTATAACGCGCTCCGAGCCTACGCCGAGGCATCGGCAATCCAGAATCCCGACTGGCTACATCGTGAGCGCCATCACCGCCTTGCAGGTGTGGAGGCGGTTCTCGGCCTCCGGGAACACGCGCGACTGCGGCCCGTCGAGGACCGCGTCGCTCACCTCGTTGTTCCTGTCGGCTGGGAGGCAGTGCATGTAAATGGCGCGCTTCTTCGCCAGCTTCATGCGCCGCTCGTCGCAGATCCAGCTCGTGTACTTCTTCGAGAGTTCGAGCGCGTCCTGCGGTTTGTGGAACAGTTCCTCGATGCCCCACGACTTGGCGTAGATGATGTCGGCGCCCTTGCAGGCCTCGTCCATGTCCTGCGTCACGTCGAACCTGGTGCCGTGCTCCTTCGCCATCTTCCGCGCGAAGGCCATCGGCTCCTTCATCAGCTTCCACTCGGGCGGGTGGGCCAGCACCACGTCGAGGCCGAAGCGCGGCATCAGTGTGATGAGCCCTTGCGGCACCGACATCGGCTTCGCGTAGCTGGGCGCGTAGGCCCAGGTGACGGCGATCTTGCGGCCCTTGAGGTTCTTGCCGAACTCCTCGCGGATGGTCATGAGGTCGGCCAGCGTCTGGAACGGGTGGTCGATGTCGCACTGCATGTTGAACACCGGGACCGTGGCGTGTTCGGCGACCTCCCGCATGTAGCTGTTGCCTTCGCCCGGCACGAGATCGTGGCGGATGGCGATGGCGTGACCGTAGCTCGACAGGATGATGCCCATGTCCTTCGGCGACTCCCCATGGGCCACCTGGGAGGTTTCGGCCGAGATGAAGTGCGCGTGGGCCCCGAGTTGCGTGGCGCCCGCCTCGAAGGAGTTGCGGGTGCGGGTCGACTTGTCGAAGAAGAAGAGGAAGACGGTCTTGTCCGGCAGGTACCTGGTGGACTTGCCCGACTTGAAGGCCTTCTTCAGGTCGCCCGATGTCTCGAGCAGCAGCTCGATGTCCTTGTCCGTCCAGTCGCGCGTTTCGATGTAGTCCTTGCCGCGCACGGTCTTCGGCAGCTTGGGCAGCTTCTTCGCCATGTCACTCTCCCGAATCCTGACTCGTGAACCCTGACCCCGGCCATCCCCGCGTCGTGCCCGCGCGGGCGGCAAAACAGAATCCCTACACGTGTGTCCCCGCGTACTCTCCCGGGAACGCGGCGTACCACGCGGCCGCCTTCACCAGGTGCTCGACCGGACAGTGCTCCGTCGCCATGTGGGCGAAGACCTCGTTGCCGGGGCCGAAGCCGATGCACGGGATCCCGTGCATGCCCATGACGGCCACGCCGTTCGTGCTGAAGACCCATCGGCCGATGGCCGGCGCTTCGCCGAAGAGGCGCTCGTACGTGCGGACTCCCGCGCCGAGCAGGGGATGGTGCTCCGGCAGCAGCCAGGTCGGGTAGTACTTCTTGGTCGGGTACGTCAGCCCTTTCCAGCTGGGCGCCGCGTAGTCGAGCACCGTCACCTTCGCCCCGGCCGCCTTCACGGCGGGCAGCTCTTCGATCTCGCGAACCGCTGATTCGAGCGTGTCGGTGGCCGCGAGCCGCCGGTCCAGGTGAATCGTGGCGGAATCGGCCACCGCGCAGAGCGACGGCGACGTCGAGCGGATCTCCGCGATCGTCACCGTTCCCTTGCCGAGAAACGGCTCGCCGCCGAGGTGGGCATTCAGTCGCTCGATCTCGTGGACGATGGGCGCCATCAGGTACACGGCGTTCACGCCGCGCTCGGGGGCGGACCCATGGCACGAGATCCCGCTCGTCCGGACCTCGATCTCCATCCGGCCCCGGTGGCCCCGGTAGATCCCGAGGTTCGTCGGTTCGGTGATGACCACGGCTTCGGGCCGGAGCTTGTCCTCGTTGATGATGTACTGCCAGCACAGTCCGTCGCAGTCTTCTTCCTGGACGCTGCCGACGACCCAGAGCGTCACGTCGCCTTCGAGGCCGAGTTCCTTGATGATGCGCCCGCCGTACACGATGGACGCCAGCGCGCCTTTCATGTCGCACGCGCCCCGCCCGTAGATGATGCCGTCCTTTTCGTCGCCCGCGAAGGGATCGATCGTCCAGTTCGCCGGGTTGCCGACGTCCACCGTGTCGACGTGGGCGTCGAAGGCGAGGACGCGAGGCCCGTGCCCGACGCGGCCGAGGATGTTGCCCATCGCGTCGATGCGCACCTCGTCGTAGCCGCTCGCGATCATCTCCCGCTCGATCCGGCGGATGACCTGTTCCTCTTTCGAACTCAGGGACGTGATCGCGATGAGGTCCCGCAGAAATCCCGCGACCCCGCGCTCGTGCGCCCGCGCCTGTTCCAGTATCCGTTCATGCATATGGTCGGCTCTGCTGACGGTTCAGCCTGTGTCCGCCCGGGCAGGGACGGGGCCCTGCCCCTGCGGGATCGGTGTCATCGCACCAGGGGCGCCCCGGGTGCGGCGATGTAGGGGCGGACCCCCGTGTCCGGCCCGTGGCACGCCGAAGCGCGCTGGCCTCCGCCGCGCGAAGGCGGCTAGTCGATGATCTCCCACCGCTTCTGGTACTTGTCGAGTTGTGTCGTCGTGTACGGATCCATCGGGTGGTCCCGCTCGGGAATCTCGACATGCTTCGGGTGGCCGCAGAGCTCGGTCGAGAAGTAGCGCTGTCCCGTGTCGCAGATGAGCGTGACGATGAGCTTCAGTTCGGGATGGCGCGTTGCCAGCTTGATCGCGCCCGCGACGTTGGAGCCCGACTAGATGCCGCAGAAGATCCCCTCTTCCTTCGCGAGGCGGCGCGCCATCTCCATCGATTCGTCGGTCGTCGTGGTGACGATGCCGTCGAGCTGGCTGACGTCGAGATTCTTGGGCACGAACCCGTCCCCGATGCCCTCGATGCCGTGGGGGCCCCAGGCGCGGCGCGACAGCAGCGGGCATTCCGCCGGCTCGATGGCGAACAGCTTCAACGCCTTGCGGCGCTTCCGGATGTAGCGGCCGACGCCGGTCAGCGTGCCGCCCGTCCCCTGCGTCATGATGAAGGCGTCGATCTTGCCCCCG
>JAPKZP010000754.1 GCA_026393735.1 Acidobacteriota bacterium | reverse complement strand
GTACGGAACCAGCGCCCGTCGCGGAACGCCTGGGCGGTGGCGTCGGGCCGGTTCCAGTACTCGAGGAACACGCCGCGGCCGCGGACGTGCACCTCGCCCGCCTCCCCTTCCGAAACGTCGCGGCCCTCGTCGTCCAGGAGCCGGACGCAGACGCCGGGCAGCGGGGTGCCGACCGTGCCGGGGCGGCGCTCGCCGTCGAGGGGATTGGACAGCGCCATCCCGATCTCGGTCATGCCGTAGCGCTCGAGGAGCGTGTGGCCGGTGATGTCGCGCCACTCATCGAGCACGCTGACGGGCAGCGCCGCCGATCCCGACACGAACAGGCGCATCGCCGCAGCGCCGACGGCCCACCGGCGCTGTCGATCGTGCGGCGCGTCGCGCCAGGCGGCGATGAGGCGGCGGTAGATCGTCGGCACGGCCATGAACAGCGTGAGATCGCCGCTCGCGAGGCGATCCCAAACCGCGGCGGCATCAAACGCCGGCGCCATCTCGCACACGGCGCCGCTCCAGAGCGCGCAGTTTAGGACGTTGATCAGGCCGTGCGTGTGGTTCAGCGGCAGGACGTGCAGGATGCAGTCGGCAGCGGTCCAGCCCCACGCGTCGACGAGACAGGTGATCTCGGCCTCGACGTTGTCGTGGGTGAGCACGACGCCCTTCTGGCGGCTCGTCGTGCCGCGCGTATAGAGAATGAGCGCGCGGCGGTCGCGCGTGAGGAGGGGCCACACCGGCGAATGCGCGGCGGCCCCGGTGGACTCGTCGAACGGATCGTGCGGCGCGACCGGCGCCAGCACGTGGATGCCGAGGGCCCGTGCCACCGGCGCGAAGGCGCCAGCGAACTCGGGGGCGACAATCGCGAGCGTCGCCTGGCAGTCCCCGGCCGTGTACTGCCACTCGGCGGGCGTCTGGGCGGGCGAGAGCGGCACGGCGACGCCGCCGCTCATCCACGTGGCCCACTGGCCGACGACGAACGCGTGCGTGGGCGGCGCGAGCAGGATGACCCGGGCCTCGGCGAGATCGGCCCGGCCCGCGAGCAGCGGGGCGGCGAGGCGCCCGGCGCCGGCGAGCAGTTCCGCGTACGTGCACGCGCCGGCGCGATCGGCCACGGCGATCAGGTGCGCGTGGGCGCGGGCGCGGGCCAGGGCCGCGGGAACCTCGGGCGTCAGCACGCCCATAACTTAGCACTTCGACTCGGATCGAGGGCGTGATCGGTTTTCGGCGCTCGTGCCCCGGTGCGCCCGCTCAGCACTCGCGCGCTTCTCAGCCGCGGCGGAAGTCCGATATAGTTCCACGCGCGACCGCTCTCCCAGCCCTCTGGAGGTTTGTCCGATGCACGCACCCCGCCTCGCGATCGTGTCCGTTCTCGCCGTCTGCCTACTCGCCGTGTCGCCCCTGGGCAGCGTGACGGTCCGCGGACAGGCCGCGCTGCAGACACCCGAGCAGTTCCTCGGATTCCGTGTCGGCGCGGATACGAAGCTGGCGCGGTGGGACAAGATCGTCGAATACCTGAAGCTCGTCGAAGGGGCGTCGAACCGCGTGCGCGTGCGCGAGCTCGGCAAGTCGACCGAGGGCAACCCGTTCATCGCCGTCGAGATTGCGTCGCCGGAGACGCACGCGCGCATCGATTACTTCCGCGGGTTGCAGCGCCGCCTGTACTTTCAGGACGGCGTCCCGGCCGATGCCCAACGCGACGAGATCTTCCAGTCGGGCAAGGCGGTCGTGGTCGTCACCTGCAACATCCACTCGACCGAGATCGGGTCGTCCCAGATGGTGCTGGAGCTGGTTCACCGCCTCGCGACCGACACCTCGCCGCGCGTGAAGCGCGTGCTCGACAACGTGATCTTCCTGCTCGTGCCGAGCCTGAACCCCGACGGCCAGATCATGGTCGTGGACTGGTACAACAGGAACCTCGGCACCGAGTTCGAATCGTCGTCGATGCCGGGCCTCTACCAGAAGTACGTCGGCCACGACAACAACCGCGACATGTACATGTTCACGCAGGTCGAGAGCCGCCTCACCGCGCGGCTGCTGTGGCACGACTGGTTCCCGTCGGTGTGGCTCGACGAGCACCAGCAGGGTTCCAACGGCGCGCGGATCTTCGTGATGCCCGCGACGGACCCGATCAACCCGAACGTCCACCCGCTCATCTACCGGTGGAACGCCATCTTCGGGCAGAGCCAGGGGGCCGCGCTGGAAGCGGCGGGCAAGGACGGCATCATCTACAACTCCACCTACACGAACTTCTGGCAGGGTGCGATGGCGTGGAGCGGCTGGTGGCACAACCAGGTGGGCCTGCTGACCGAAGTAGCCTCGGTGCGCGTGGCATCGCCGACCGATCAGCGCCGCGGCGAGATGGGCCGGCCGCCTGCACCGGCGGCGGAGGGCGGTGGGCGCGGGGCCGGTGGCGGCCGGGGCGACGCGGGCGGCGTACTGCCCGCGCCGACCGACGTCATGCCGCGCACGGAGTACCCGCGGCCCTGGCTCGGCGGCCGATGGACGCTGCGTGACATCGTCGACTACGAACTCATCGCGACAATGGCGACGCTGGAGCTGGCGGCGGACCAGCGCGAAACGCTGCTGCGGCAGATCTACGAGGTGAATCGCGACACCGTGGAACAGGGCCGGAAGGGCGACTCATCGGCCATCGTCATCGCGCCGGGCGCGCAGGCCGATCCGCTTGCCGCATATCGCCTCGTCGAACGCCTGCAGATGGGCGGCGTGAAGGTGTACCAGGCGGACGCCGCGTTCACCGCCGACGAGAAGAACTACCCGGCGGGAGCCTTCGTCGTCCCGATGACGCAGGTCTTCGCGCGCTACGCCAAGGACCTGCTCGAGAAGCAGACGTACCCCGAGGTCCGCCGGTCCCCGACCTCGCCGCCTGAGCCGCCGTACGACGTGACCGCCTGGTCGCTCGGCCTGCAGCTGGGCGTCGATGTCGTCTTCGTGAAGAAGCCGCTCGGCGAGGCGGTGAAGCTGACGCTGGCCGCCGAGGCGCCTCGCCCGGTCGGCACGGTCACCGGCACGGGCCCCACGTTCGCGTTCGACTACGTGGGCCCCGACGCGGCGCTCGCCATCAACCGGCTCGTCAAGGCCGGCGCGAAACTCGCCGTCGCCCAGCTCGGCGCGAGAGGCGATCGCACGACGACTGTGGACGTGTCAGGCGCGCCTGCCCAAATCCTCCAGGCCATCGCCAGAAGCCTCGGGCTCTCCTTCCGCTCCGTGCCGAAGTCGGGGACCGCCCGTGCGACACGCCCGTTCAAGGCTCCGCGCGTCGGCCTCTACCAGCCGTGGACCGGCAACATGGACGAGGGATGGACACGCTGGGTCATCGAGCAGTACGAGTTCCCGTACACGTCGTTGCACAACGCCGACATCAAGGCCGGCAAGCTGCGCGACCGGTTCGACGCCGTTGTCTTCACGGACCAGCAAGCCGCGAGCATCGTCGCCGGAAACGAGTCGCCGGCCGCGCGGCCCGAATATCGAGGCGGCATTGGTGAAGACGGCGTCAAGGCGCTCAAGGAATTCGTCGCGCAGGGCGGGACCTTGATGATGCTGGGGAACGCGTGCGATCTTGCGATCGAGCGATTCCCGCTGCCCGTGAAGAACCTGAAGCGCGGACTGACGCGCGACCAGCACTTCGCGCCAGGCACCGTCGTGCGCGTCGAGATCGATACGGCGAGCCCGCTCGGCGCGGGGATGGCGGCCGAAACCTACGGGTTCTACAACAACAGCCCGTTCTTCGCCCTGACCGAGGGCTTCGCCTCGCAGACGGCGGCTGTCGTGGCGCGTTACCCGAACGCGAACGTCGTGGCGTCGGGGTGGCTGCGCGGCGAGGATCTGATGACGGGACGCGCGGCGGTGGTCAGCATCGCGCTCAACCCTGGCCGCATCGTCCTGTTCGGACTGCGTCCCCAGCACCGCGCACAGACGCAGGCGACGTTCCCGATGCTCTTCAACGCGCTGTACCAAGCCGCGCAGTAGCAGTCGGGGTCAGGTC
>JAPKZP010000220.1 GCA_026393735.1 Acidobacteriota bacterium | reverse complement strand
GGATGCGCCCGAATGTCTGCATCAGCGACTCGAGGTCGTAGGACTCGTGCGGCCGGGCGCCAAGGTAGCGCAACAACCCCGCGCGCAGCGGCGACTGGACCAGCGCCTTGAAACGCAGCCGCGACTGGGCGGCGGCCCTGGCGGTCTCGATGATCGTGACCGTGCCGGCGGAGGGTGGTGTCGTGGCTCGATTCAGCATGTTGGTGCCTCGTTCTCAGCCGGGTGTGTCTCAAGACCCGTGCCAGAGGAGCGAAACGAGACACCGCGTGCAAAACCGGGACGTTTTTGCGCATCACCTCGCGCCGGACCCACGGGATGCGTGGGTCAATTCACGCTCCGGCCTACACAAAGTGTGAGGTTTGCGGATGGGAGTTCTGCGGGCTGACCGGGATTGAGACAGGCCCGGCGGGGATGGCGGAGCGGCAGGAGACGCGCGCGCGTCAGGGGCGCACGCCGAGCGTTGCGCGTCCTACCAGCTGGCCTGCAGCGGTGAGCGCATCCAGCCTGAGCGCGTCCGAGCCGGAGGGGGCGACCGGAATCGACGTCCACAGGCGGAACCCCTGTACGCGGCCGCCAAGGATGTCATGGGGCGTCGAGGTCCAGAGCAGGCGCGAGCCGCGGTACCAGCGCAGCTCGACCTGGTCCTTCAGGCCGAGCGGCGCCCGCAACGCCGTGGAGGCGAACACGCGACCGCTGAACGCACGCGGCAGCGAGGTCAGCGCCCCCGTGACGCGGAAGACGCCGAGGTCGAGACCCGTGCCGAATTCCGTCGCCAGCAGGCGCAACGGCGCAGGCGGCACGTACGGACGGATCGATTCGCTGATGAGCAGGACCAGCACCGCGCCGCCGGCGATTCCCAGCCAGGTCGCCGTGCGGCGCAGGTGCGACAGGCGCCAGGCAAT
The DNA here is from genome assembly GCA_026393735.1 of Acidobacteriota bacterium. Classification (GTDB taxonomy): domain Bacteria; phylum Acidobacteriota; class Vicinamibacteria; order Vicinamibacterales; family JAKQTR01; genus JAKQTR01. Next base: position 1,900 of record JAPKZP010000220.1, on the reverse strand, counting down.
CGTCGCGAACCCCACGACGGCGGCCACGGTACTGAGCATGAGGGCCTGCCGGTTGCTGATGCCCAAGAGCAGTGGCAGCGCGACATTCACGACCGCGAAGACATTGAAGGCGAAGAAGGACGCCGCCCACGTCCGGTGTACAGAAAGGAAGCGGTCGTACACGAGATCGAGCGTGGAGAGGACGGCGGAGACCGCCAGGACGACGACGAAGATCAGGTTGCCCGACCACACCGTGGTGCTGGCAGCGTAGATCGGCAGGATGAAGAACAGCAGTTGCTGGTAGAAGTTCTTGTTGACGTAGTTGACGGCGATCCTGGCGCGCGACCACCAGACGCCCTCCCGGCGGTTGACGACCTCGACCAGGAACACGCTCGAGAGCCAGATGAAGAGGAGGTAGAACGCTGCGAAGCGCAGCCAGGCGATGTTCCGGGAACCCAGCCACATGATCCCCGTGCCGAGTGCCAGGACGTAGAAACTGTGGAGCCACCAGAGCAGGGACGCGTGCCGCTCGACGCGCTGCCGGAGGGCGACGAGCGCCGTCCTCCGGCGCCCGCCGCCCGTTCCCATCTCTTCTCGGGCTGTCAATCCCGGGTCCCCTGCCCCTACTTCTTGATCGGAAGCGGCGGAGGAGGGGGCAGCGCGACCGGGTTCTTCTTCAGCAGGTCGAGGATGACCTCGATGGCCTTGTCGAGCTGCTGGTCTTCGCCGGCGTACTCTCGCGCCGGATCGTTATCGACGAAGATGTCCGGCTCGACTCCCTTGCCCTCAATGGCCCAGCTCTTGCCCGCGACATCGTAGCGCGAGAACTCCGGCCGGTTGAGGAAGCCGCCATCGAGCAGCGGGAGCGTGCCCCGGATGCCGACCACGCCGCCCCACGTGCGTTTTCCGATGACAGGCCCCATCTTGTACGTCTTGAAGCGGTAGGTGACCAGGTCGCCGTCCGAGGCGGAAAATTCATCCGCCAGCAGGACTTTGGGCCCGAGGATCATCGCGCCCGGGTTGGTCTGCGGAGTTCCGTTGCGCACGATGTCGACGAGGACGAGCTCGCGGCGGAGCCGCTCGATGATCATCGGAGACACGTTGCCGCCGCCGTTACTGCGGACGTCGACGATCATCGCGTCCTTCTCGGTCTGCGGGTAGAAGTACTTGGCGAACTCGTTGAGGCCCGGAACGCCCATGTCGGGAATGTGCATGTACCCGACCCTGCCGTTGCTCGCCTTCGTGACCTTCGCCAGATTGCCCTGCACCCAGTCGAAGTAGTACAGCCCGCGTTCGTCCTCGACGGGCACGACGACGACCTCCCGCGCACCGGCCGGGCTTGGCGCGGCGTTCAGCTTCAGCGACACCTGCTTGCCCGCCCTTCCGACGAGGGCCTCCCAGACATCCGAGAGACCGGCCGTCGACCGCCCGTCGATCTCGACGATGAAGTCGCCGACCCGGGCGTCGACACCGATATCCGTCAGCGGCGAGCGGAGAGAGGGATCCCAGTTCTGACCCTTGAAGATCCTGGTGATCCTGAAGTACTTCGACTGCGGATCCCTCTGAAGCCGGGCGCCAAGCAGGCCCATCGGCACCCGGTCCGGCCGCGGCAGATCCCCGCCGCCGACGTACGAGTGGCCGACGTTCAGCTCCGCAATCATCTCGCCGATCACGTAGGTGAGATCGGCACGATGGTTCACGGAGGCGAGCAGCGGCTCGTAGGTCTTCCTCATCGCCGGCCAGTCGACGCCGTGCATGTTCGGGGCGTAGAAGAAGTCACGCATCTGCCGCCAGCTCTCATTGAAGATCTGCCGCCACTCCGCGTGCCGGTCGAGCGTGACCTTCATGTCCGACAGGTCTAGAAACTCCTTCGGCTCGGCCTTGCCGGTCGGCGTGTCGACGATCGCGTAGCGGCTTCCGG
>JAPKZP010000595.1 GCA_026393735.1 Acidobacteriota bacterium | reverse complement strand
ATGCCCGCGCCGAACCCCATCTCGCGCATCTCGGCCGTCGCCGTCGTATACCCTTCCTGCATCGCCACGGCGATGTCCGGGATCCCGGGACCCTCGTCCTGGACGTCGAGCGTCACGTCGCCTGGCGTCACGTGAAGGGTCATCGTGGCGCGCCGCGCGTACATGACGACGTTCATCTCTGCCTCGTAGGCTGCAATAGCCATCCGCCGGACGAGGCCCGAGGCCAGTCCCATGTTCTTCAGCGTCTCCTTGATGCTGGTCGATGCCCGACCGGCATTCGTGAAATCCGTGCCCGACACTTCATACGTGCGCACAAACTCGGTCTCGGTCATGGCCGGGACCGGCTGGGTGGCGCCCCGATCGACAGCACTTCGTACAGGCGCCCCGCCGCCTCGAACAGCGATCGCCGGCTGGTGAAGACGGGCACCTTGGCGTCCTTCGCCAGGGCCACCATGTCCGCCGGCACCGCCTTGCCACGGGCGACGACCACGCCGGCAAGATCCGCGATCGCCGCCGTGCGGATGGTCTGCACGTTGGCCAGTCCCGTCACCAGCACGAACCCCGGCCGGCTGTCGACCAGGACGTCGCTCATCAGGTCGGCGGCCACCACGCCGGTGACCGGGACGGCCGGATCGGGACACCACAGCACCTCGGCGTCCAGCGCCGCGCAGACGTCCCCCAGCGTGACCGGGCGCGGTCGGCTGTCAGGCGCGGGCGCGGACGGGACGGGCGCGGTGATCTGGTTCACGACTGCGTGACCAACGCCGGTGGATTCGGCTGCGCGGCCGCCGCGACCCGCGTCCGGCCGATGACCTGCTTGCCAATCCGGATGACGCGTGTCGTCGGGATGCGCCGGCCCGGGCAGGCCTCCCAGCACGTGCCGCATCCCGTGCACTTGTCGGTATCCACGTAGCTCGCCTTGCGGCGGACCTTGACGGTGAAGTTGCCGATGAACCCGCTAACCGCCTCCACCTCGCTGTAGGCCATCAGGTGGATGTTCTTGTGCTTGCCCACCTGGGTCATCTTCGGCGTCAGGATGCAGGCCGCGCAGTCGAGCGTGGGGAAGGTCTTGTCGAACTGCGCCATGTGGCCGCCGATGCTGGGATCGCGCTCGACCAGGTAGACCTGCTTGCCGGCGTCGGCGAGCGTCAGGGCTGCCGCGATGCCCGCGATGCCGGCGCCGACGATGAGCACGTTCGGGTTGACGGGGACGCTCGCGCGCTGCAGGGCGTCGTGCAGCGCGACGCGGCGCACGGCGGCCGTGATGAGCAGGCGCGCCTTCTGCGTGGCACGGTCCAGGTCCTTCGTGACCCACGACACCTGCTCCCGGATGTTCACCATCTGGTACAGGTACGGGTTCACGCCGGCATCCTGGAGCACGCCGCGAAACGTCGGCTCGTGCATGAGCGGCGAGCACGACGCCACGACCAGGTGCGTGATGCCGTGCTTCGCCAGGTCTTCCTTGATGAGCTGCTGTCCCGGATCGGAGCACATGAACTTGTACGTCTTGGCCACGACGACCTTCGGGAGCGTGGCGGCGTACTTCTCCAGCGCCGGGACATCGACCTTGCTGGCGATGTTCAACCCGCAGTGGCAGATGTAGACGCCAATGCGGCACGTGTCGTTCGCAGACATGTCATCCCCCTCAGGCCATGGCCGGGAGCGGTTCGGCCGTCACGAAATTGCGCTGCAACCCGAGCGCCTTCGGCTCGAGCCCGAACGCCAGGCCGAGCAGCTGGGTGAAATAGACGATGGGGAGCGTCGCGTCCTCGTGGAACCGGTGGCGCATCTTGCCCTGGTACGCCTCGAGGTTGTACTGGCAGAGCGGACACAACGTCGCCATGACGTTGGCGTGGCGCGCCCGGGCTTCCTTGATGAGGAGGAAGTTCATCCGGACGCCGATGTCCTCCATGGTGCCCATCAACGACCCGCCGCAGCAGTGCGCCTTCAGGGGGTAGTCCACGACTTCGGCGCCCGCGGCCGCCATCAGCCGATCCAGCGTCTGCGGCCGGAGCGGATCGTCGAACGCGCCGTAGGGCCGGACGACCTGGCAGCCGTAATACGGCGCCACGCGGTAGCCCGCGAGCGGCCGCGTGACCTTGGCCCGGACAGCGTCAAGGCCGACGTGATTCACGAGGATGTCGAGCGGGTGGCGGACGGTGACATGACCCTCGTAGGTCAGGCCGGCGGCACCGAGGCCCTTTCTCACTTTCTCCGCCAGCGCCGGGTACTCACCCATCATGTGCTGGGCCTTGGTCAGCACGAGGTAGCACGCCGCGCACGGGGCGACGACCTCGGCCTTCATCTGCTCGGCGAGCGCCAGGTTACGGGCGGCGAGGGCGACGGCCTTGTCTTCGCTGATGGACATGTACGACGTGGCGCCGCAGCAGTTCCAGTCGGGAATCTCCTCGAGCGCCAGGCCCAGGTGGCGGAACACCGCGCGGAGCGATTCGTCATAGGGCTTGCCGAGCCCGCTGCGCGAACAGCCGGGGTAGTAGGCGTAGGCGGTCATGTCAGGATTCCTCCATCGCGTCGAGGATCGACTGCAGCTGCTTGGGGTCCTTGATGTGATCCTGGCCGAGCGCCATGCGTCCCGTTCTGAGGAGCTTGATGCCGACGGGCGCCATCTTCAGCAGGCTGAGCGGATTCGTGCGCAGCGCCAGCTCGATGACGAGACGCGACTCGGAGTTCCGGCCGTGGGCCGCGACCATGTGATAGAAGGCCTTGGCCAGCACCGGAATGGGGGAGCGCTTCGGAAAGAGACCTTTTTCGATGGCCCGACGCTTGAGCGCGTACATGATCTCCGTGACCTTGATGTCGCGCGGGCAGCGGACCTGGCACTCGTAGCACGAGGCACAGAGCCAAGGCGTCGCGGACTCGAGCACATCGCGTTCGAGGCCGGCCCGCGTCAGGGCAATCACGCGCCGGGGCGTCAGGTCCATGTGGACGGACATCGGGCACGCGCCGCTGCACGTGCCGCACTGAATACAGTCGCGCAACGCTTCGCCGCCCGGCTTGGCCATGATCTCTGTCGGAAACGCCGGGTTCACGTCCTCGGCATACCGGCAGTGCGTCGTCCCGTTCTGCACGACCGCACCTCCTCGGAACATCGGACAGGCAGTGTCTGAACGCGGGGGCGGGCCACGGGTTTGCCGCATGTCCCGGGCACGCGCATGCGCAGGACATGCAGATCTCGAGGGCGCAATTGCGGGGGTCTGCGGGGGGCTATGCGGGGACGAACTGTGCGGAGCGTACGCGCCATACGCGGACGAGTCAATACGGTACCCCGAGCAGTATGCTAGGAGTTACGTCGCTGCTATTCGTCCAGGTTGTCGCGCGGTGCGAGCCGATTGCGCTTGACTGACCCCTAGCGGAGGAGTAGGAATTGTTGCGGAGGTTGCGATGCGTCTGAACACCAGGGGACGGTATGGCATGCAGTTGATGACCCAACTGGCCTGTCATATCAACGAAGCCAAGCCCGTCGGCCTGAAGCAGGTCGCCGTGGCGACCGGACTGCCCTGGCGCTACCTCGAGCAGATTGCCGGGCCGCTGCGCAAGGCGTCGCTGATCAAGGGACGGCCGGGCCGGGCGGGCGGCTACAAGCTGGGGCGCCAGCCCGAGCGCATTACGTTGCGCGAAGTCGTGGAAGT
>JAPKZP010000068.1 GCA_026393735.1 Acidobacteriota bacterium | reverse complement strand
GAGGGTGTGGTGGCCGACCGTGATGCCGCCGACCGCCGTGAGGCCGCGTTCGTCGTCGGTCGTCATAGTGTGCACAGCGGGCGCGGCAATGAGATCTGCGACGAGCAGGGCCACGAAGGCCGCGCCGCATGACCAACGCGTGGCATTCCTCATTTCTTCATCCCGTCGAGCGCGGCACGGGCCTGCCCGGCCTCGGCAGTCGTTCCGTCAATCGCGATGAGTTTCTCGAGTACCGCGACGGCCGCCGCCCTGTCGCCGCGCTCCCGTTCGGTCAGGCCCAGTTCGAGCAAGGCCTTCTGGTTGCCGGCATCCGCCTTCAGAAGTTCGCGGTACGCCGCGGCCGCCCCGGCGTAGTCCTTCTTCATGCGCAGCGCGCGCCCAAGCGCGAGGTTGATCATCGTGAGCGGCGGCGCCTTCGCCAGGATCGCCCGGTACGCGACGATGGCTTCGTCCCACTGCTCGCCGGCCATGAGGCTCTCGGCTGCGCTCAGGTCCGCCTGGAGGGCCTTGGTGTCGACGTCTTCGAGGGCGCCGCGCGGGGGCGTGCCGATCAGCACGAACTGGACGCTCGGGTTGGCGCCGAGGGCCGACACGCGCAACGCGACCGTCGAGGTTTCGAAACCCGGCGCGCTGGCCGTGACTTCCCACCGGCCCGTCTGGAGGCCGAGCACGCCCCAGTGGCCCTTGGCATCGCTCGAGACGTTGAACTCGTTGGGAATGGCGCCCGGGTTGCGGGCGCGGATCGACGCGCCCTTGATGGCCTGCCCCCCCATGTCTTTCACGGTTCCGGTGAGATGACCAAGCTGCTGAGCCCGGACGACCGTCAAGGCTCCCGCAAGAAGACACACGGCGCCTGCGCACGCGACGATTCGGTGGGGGATTGGCGTCACTCGAACTCCTCTCGGGGTCTATGCTAGCTTACCACCGCAGGATTGACCCTGGAGGCAGCCGTGCAGCGCATTCTCTTTGTCGCCACCGTCCTCGCCATCTCCACCGTCGCGACAATCGCACAAGCGCCCGTGAAACCACCCACGACGCCCGCGGCAGCCGGCGCGCCGGCCATCACACGTTCAGCCGTCGCGGCCGGCATCGACGTCACACGCCTCGCGTCGGTGGACGCGGTCATCGAGAAGGCGATCGCCGACAAGCAGGTTCCCGGGGCCGTGCTGGTCGTTGGACGCGGGGCGGACATTCTCTACCAGAAGGCCTACGGCCGGCGGGCGCTCGTTCCGCAGCCCGAACCCATGACGCTCGACACCATCTTCGACATGGCGTCGGTCACCAAGGTGGCGGCCACGACCACGGCGGTGATGATCCTCGTCGACGAGGGGCGCATCCGCCTCAACGACCGCGTCGCGGCCTTCATCCCGGACTTCGGCCGCTACGGCAAGGGAGAGATTACGGTCCGCCACCTCCTCACGCACGTGTCAGGCCTGCGCCCCGACCTCGATCTCAGCGATGATTCCTGGAGGAGCTACGAGGAAGCCATCAGACGCGCCTGCGAGGAGGTTCCGACGTCGGCCCCGGGCGAGCGCTTCGTCTACAGCGACATCAACTTCTTCCTGCTCGCGGACATCGTCGCGCGCGTGAGCGGCATGCCCTTCGATCGCTTCGTGCAGACGCGTATCTTCGCGCCGCTCGGCATGACCGAGACGACATTCAACCCGCCGGCGGCGCTCAAGGCGCGCATCGCGCCCACCGAGATGTGCTCGCCGTACGGGTGGCCGTGCGAAGGCCCGAACCAGGTGATGCTGCGCGGTGTCGTGCACGATCCGACGGCCCGCCGCATGGGCGGCGTCGCCGGCCATGCCGGCTTGTTCAGCACGGCTGCCGACCTGTCCCGGTTCTGCCGGATGGTCCTCGGCGGCGGTGCGCTCGGGAGCGTGAGAATCCTGTCGCCGCTGGCGGTCCTGAAGATGAGCTCGCCGGCCACGCCTGCCGGCATGGCGAGCGTGCGAGGACTCGGGTGGGACATCGACACCAGCTACTCGTCGAACCGCGGCGAGCTCTTTCCGGTCGGCTCGTTCGGGCACACGGGATTCACGGGCACGTCGCTCTGGATGGATCCGGTGACGAAGACATACGTGATCCTGCTGACGAACCGCGTGCACCCTGACGGCAAGGGGGATGCCACGCCGCTGCGTGCGCGCGTCGCGACGATCGTGGCGTCGGCATTGCGCAGCTTGCCGGACGAGGCGGCGCTGCGAGGGGAGCGCTGGAACGGGACGGATTTCGGCGCAGCCGGCACCGCGCCGCGGCGCCCCGACGAGGCCGAGGACCGCACGCTGAACGGCATCGACGTGCTGCGCGCCGACGGCTTCCGCATCCTGAAGGGCAAGCACGTCGGCCTCGTCACGAACCACACCGGCCGGGCACGCACGGGCGAGGCGACCATCGACCTCATCGCAGCTGCGAAAGACGTGCAACTCGTGGCCCTCTTCAGCCCCGAACACGGCATCCGCGGGATTCTCGATGAGAACGTCGAGTCGTCGAAGGACGAGAAGACCGGCCTGCCGATCCACTCGCTCTTCGGGGCGACCACGCGTCCGACCGACGAGATGCTGCAGGGAATCGACACGCTGGTCGTCGATCTGCAGGACGTCGGCGCGCGCTTCTACACGTACACGGCCACGATGGGCTACGTGATGGAGGAAGCGGCGAAGCGGAAGATCGCGGTGGTCGTGCTCGACCGGCCAAACCCGATCGGCGGCGTGCAGATCGAGGGGCCGACGGTCGACAAGACCGAACTCACGTTCACGGCCTACTACCCGATGCCGGTCCGCCATGGCATGACGCTCGGCGAGCTGGCGCTGCTCTTCAACGGCGAGAACAAGATCGGCGCCGACCTCACGATCGTCGAGATGAAGTACTGGAATCGCGACTCGTGGTTCGACCAGACAGGGCTCACGTGGGTGAACCCGTCGCCGAACATGCGGAACATGGTGGCCGCGAGCGTGTACACGGGCATCGGCGCGATTGAAGCGTCGAATCTGTCGGTGGGCCGAGGTACGGACTCGCCGTTCGAACAGTTCGGGGCACCGTGGATCGACGGCCCGCGCCTCGCCGCCGAGCTCAACACGCGCAACCTGCCCGGCGTGCGGTTCTACCCGATCACGTTCACGCCGGCAGCAAGCCGGTTCGCCAAGGAACTCTGCCAGGGCGTGTTCGTCATCGTGACCGACCGGGATCGGATGCGGCCGGTGCGCGTGGGGCTCGAAGTGGCTTCGGCGCTCTATCGGATGTTCCCGGGCCAGTTCGACGTGGACAAGGTAGGGCGGCTGTTCGGCGCGGACACCGTGAAGCGCATGCGGGCCGGGGAAGATCCGGCCTCGGTGGCAAACGCCTGGGTGCGGACAGAGTCTCAGTGGCGGCTGCTCAGATCGAAGTACCTTCGATACCGGTAGAAGGACTCGCCAGGCTCCAGACGAAGAAAAGGGGGGCGGTCCCGTCAGGGACCGCCCCCCTTTTGTCGCCTATTGCCGTTCTTCTAGAACGTGAACTGCACGCCGATGTGCAGGTAGCGGCCGTACGGATCGTACGTGCCGTAGAAGCCCGGGCCGTAGTCGTTGTTGGACATGCCCGCTCCGAGCGGCGGTTCCTTGTCCATCAGGTTGTTGATGCCGCCCAGGACCAGGATGCTCTTGCTCGCCTTCCAGTTCACCCCGAGGTCGAAGTAATG
>JAPKZP010000210.1 GCA_026393735.1 Acidobacteriota bacterium | reverse complement strand
GGCTTCGATATGTGGCTCGTGATCTGCCGCGAGAACAACGAGGACCCGGTGTTCTCGTCGCTCGTGCCGTTCAACTCGCTCTATGCGAGCCGCACGTCGATGCTGGTCTTCTTCGACAAGGGTGCGGCGGGCGTCGAGCGGCTGACCGTGAGCCGCTCGGGCATCGGCGGAATCTACACGAGCGTGTGGGAGCCCGAGAAGATCGATCAGTGGGTGCGGCTGGCGGAGATCGTCAAGGAGCGCAATCCGAAGAGGATCGGCATCAACGAGTCCGACACGTTCAACTACGGCGACGGGCTGACGGCCACGCTGAAGAAGAAGCTCGTCGCCGCGCTGCCGGCCGAGTTCCAGCCGCGGCTGCAGTCCGCCGAGCGGCTCGCCATCCGCTGGCTCGAGCGGCGTTCAACCGAGGAGATGGAGGTCTACCCGCAGATCGTGGCCATCGCGCACGCCATCATCGCCGAAGCGTTCTCCGCCAGGGTCATCACGCCGGGCGTCACGACAACCGAAGATGTGGTGTGGTACTTCCGGGAGCGGTCGCGCCAGCTGGGGCTCGGCAACTGGTTTCATCCGTCGGTGGACATCCAGCGGCCCAAAGACAGCCCACACAAGGACTCCAGCGTGATTCATCGCGGCGACCTGCTGCACTGCGACTTCGGGATCACGTACCTGAGGCTGTGCACCGACACCCAGCAGATGGCCTACGTGTTGAAGGATGGCGAGCTCGACGCGCCGAAAGGGCTGCACGACGCGTTCGCGCAGGGCAACCGCCTGCAGGACATCCATCTCGGTGAGATGAAGACGGGCCTGACCGGCAATCAGATCCTCGCGGCGGCGCTGAAGCGCGCCACGTCGGAGGGGCTGAAGCCGTCCATCTACACCCACCCGGTGGGCGTGCACGGTCACGCGGCGGGGCCAATCGTCGGGCTGTGGGATCGTCAGGATGGCGTGCCGGGACTCGGCGATTTCCCGCTGTTCGAAGACACGGCGTTTTCAATCGAGCTGAACGTGCGGGCGAACGTTCCCGAGTGGGCGAACCAGGAGGTCCGCATGCCGCTCGAGCAGGACATTCTCTACCGCAAGACCGGGCCGTCGTGGCTCGACAAGCGGCAGACGTCGATGATCCTGATCAGGTGATGGCCGACACAGGGGTCGGCCCCTGCGATGTCATGACACGTCATCGTTGTGCCGCCGGCGCCCCTGGCTTCGTCGTTTGCGCAGCGGGCGTCTTGGAGGCCGGGGCCCCTGGCTTCGCAGGCGGCGCGGCCGGTGTGCGCTTGGCGCCCTCGAGCACGAGCAGTTTCACGGCCGGCGGCAGCGAACGATACAGCGAGTCGGCATCCTTGGGCTTCAAGACGAGGCGCAAGCGGACCGCGTCACGGTCCCGCGAACGAAGGGCAGCGACGACGTCGCGCCACTTCGCGCTCCACGAGGCGCGGAGGCGGGCGAACCGCCCCGTCTCTGCGTCCGCCTCGCGCGGGCGGATTTCCACCGACAGTCCGTCATCGAATCGGACGTGGTACCGAGACGGCACGGGGTACATCTCTTCGGGTGTCGGCGGAATCGGCGGCGTTTCGGCTTCGGCGGCAGTCTTGCTTGGTTCGGCGGCCTGCAGCACGAGCCGATCGATCTGCCGCGGCGGGTCCAGTTCGCCTTTCGACCAGGTAACGCCCTTCCACGGCCGCGGGTCCTCGCGGCCGAACCACGCCACCCTGGGCTGACCCACCTGGATCCCGAGGACCTGGTAGCGCTGCAGTTCTGCGCCGCTCAGCATCAGCGTCAACTCAGACGCGGCCGGATCGAGCAGGAGGTAGAAGTCCTTCCCACCCGCCAGTTCGGCCTGGCGCTGGAGCAGCGTGATGTTTCGCTGCAGCCGCGCCACTTCGTCCTGCGGCGTCTCGGGCCGCTCGCCGGCAGGAGCCTTCGTGCAAGCGGCGGGCAGCATCGCGATCAGGCAGACCGCCGCCATCACCAGGCTGATCCAGATTCGTGTGCGCGTTCTCGTCATGCAATCGCCGCCCGCTTCATGACTGTCCGTGGTCCCCGGTGTCACAACCCGTTCTTGCGGCACTTGCAGGCCGCCGTACGCAGGTTGTGCAGCCGTCCCTAATAGATGTAGATGCGCGTGCCGATTCGCGCGTTGGCCCAGACCTTTCGCAGGTCGTCGCGGCCCACGCGAATGCAGCCGTGCGACACGGCCCGGCCAAGCAGGCGTTCGTACAGCGTGCCGTGGATCATGAACCCGTTGCCGAAGTAGAGCGCGTACTCGCCGAGCGATCCGGACTCCAACCGATCGGCCGGGTTCTTTGGAATCGGCTCCCCATCTTCGACAAAGGCCCAGTCGGGCTTGGCCCAGACGGGGTTGCGAAGGAGGGTCAGCACCTCAAATCGCCCCCGGGGTGTGTCGAAGACCCACTGGCGCTTCTTCCCGGTGGTCTCCTTGAGCACCATCCCGGATCCCGCCGAGCACACGGCTTCGAGCAGCGTCTCATCGTCTTTCTTCAGGTAGAGCCGGTTCTGTGTTTGATCGATGACGATGTAGACGCCACGGGGCGCGGCGGCCT
>JAPKZP010000322.1 GCA_026393735.1 Acidobacteriota bacterium | reverse complement strand
ACCCGTCGAACCCTGACAGGTTGGCCAGGATGACGACCGGGCGGTTTCCCGTTGCCGCATTGATGGTCCGCGCGATCTTCTTTGACGCCATCGGAAACAGCGTGCCCGACGTCCACTGCTCCGGGCCGTCCGCCGGCACGAGCCCCATGCGCGGCACCGGCCGCGACTCGAATCCGATCACGCAGACGGGATAGCCGCCGATATGCGCGTCCAGCGACACGGCGATCTCGGCGTCGCGCCAGCCCGGCCAACGCTCGATCGGCGCGTGATCCTGGTCCGTAACCGACAGCATGACCCGCCGGATGTCGAACGCACGCTTGCGCCCGGGATTGTGCTCGTCCGAGAACACGTCGCCAACCGTCGCGAATCCGTCGGGCTGCGAGTCGTGCGGGAAGCCGCGGATGTCACGCCCCGGGGGATCGGCCGTCGCGGCGCGCCGCGGGAAGCGTTCGCCCGGCGCGACGTAGCAGTGGTCATAGTGCCGCATGAGGATCTGGCACGCCTCGCGCAGGTCCTGGGCCCAGTACTGCGCCTGGCCGTTCGGGCCCATGATGTGCTCGTAGCCGCCGATCCCCAGGTTATCTTCCGCCGACACCGAACCCGAGTAGTCGAGCGCCATCTTGCCCGTGAGCACCATCGCGCCCTCGGGCGTCATCACGAGAATGCCCCGCGTGTGCATCAACATCGTGGCTTCCGCGTTCCAGTACGGCTGTGCCCCGACGTTGATCCCCGTCACGACGATGTTCACCTCGCCGCCCTGCTGCGTGAACTCGATGATCCGGCGCAGCACGCGGGAGATCCAGTCCATGTTCTCGGTGCCGCTCTCCATCGAGATCTTCGCCCCGGCCGAGAGCGCGAACCACTCGAGCGGCACGTTCATCGCCGCAGCTTTGTCGAGCGCAGCGAGGATGCGGCGGCACTCGGGCTCCGCGAGCGACCCGACCTCCCGGCTGGGATCGCCGAGCAGGACGACGCGCGTCATGCCCTCCGGATACTTCGCGGTCCGGTTCGTCAGCAGGCCGACAACGATATTCGCGGTGTTCTTCCCGTACGGACGGTCCACCGGCACGAGCGTGGTCCCATCCGCGTCGAGATCGAGTTCACTGAACGATCCCGGCGGCAGGTCCAGGTCCGGACCCGCATGTTCCGGCGTCATCATCCTGACGATCTCGTACGGATAGGTCAGGCCGCGCTGCCGCATCCGCACGACCTTCTGATCGTAGTCGGACAGCGTGCGAACCGGTTCGTCCGAGGGCGCGGAAAAACGCAGCACGGGCGCCCGGCCCGCCGCCATGGCGATCGTGACGACGGTGTCCGCCACGCCGCCGGACCCGTCAGGCATGTACGCGCGGATGACGATCTTCTCCAGCCCCAGCCCGTCGGCCTGCGCCGCGATACGCCGGGCCAGTTGCTCGGTCTCACCCCGACTCAGATCGAGCGGAGGCCGCACGATGAGCGTGACGCGATTCCAGTGCAGCCGCTCCCCCGACCCGCGGCGGAGCTGGGCCCGGCGGATACCGGTCAACGCCTCGAGGGCCATTCGCTCGAAATGCGGGATCGAGACCAGCGCGCCCTGTCCGTCTCGGAGCGGCGACGCATCGCGGATCTCGGCCAGCACGAACAGCCGCTCGTCGCGCGGGTTCTCGCGCGCGATGCCCTTGAACAGGTAGACGTCCTCGACTGACGGCAGGCGCTCGAGGAAGAAATTGCGCAGCCGCCAGAGTTGAAGCCGCTTGCCAAGCATCGGGTGCAGGCCGCGGTAGACCTTGTCTTCGCGGTAGCCGGGGCCGAAGGGCCTGAACGTCAGGAACTGGCGCCCGCCCCCGGCCGGATCAGCCGACGGCGCCACGACCACAGCCACGACCCGCCGCAGAGGCCGGTCCATGCCGGCGGCTTCGAGCGCGTCCGCCAGTGAGGCCGACAGCGTGTCGAGATTCTCGGATGTCCGGTTGGTCCAGAGGTAGAGCTCCACGACGACATCGTGGTCGGCCGGCAGATCAGCGACGGCCCCGCGGACTGCGGCGAAACATCGGCCCGAGTCGGCCAGCGCCCCGCACGTGCCGACCAGGTCGATGGTCTGCCCTTCGTGGGGATACGACGCCAGCACGAGGGGCGGGTCCGATCCGTCCACGCGCCGCACGCGCTCGAGCGCCCGGAAGCGATAGTCGCGCCGGAGGAGCACCTCGAGGGCAACGTGGCGCACCGGGAGGGCGAGGCCCTCGAGCTGCGACGCAAACACGGAGCGCAGCGGCTGCGGGCAATCCACCAGTTCCCGCAGGACACTGTCCGCGTCGGCACCGCCAGGCGCCAGGGCCAGCTGGACGAGGCGCCCGAGCATGTCGGTCTGTACAGCACCGCGAACCCGCTCGAACGTCGGCTGCTCGACATACCGGTACTGGACGTCTCTCGCCAGATCGGCCAACGCCGGGAGCCGCAGCTGCAGCACGGCGATCAGGCGTTCGATGACCGCCAGAAACGACGGCGTGCCGGGCGCCAGGCGCTCGGCTGCTGAGAGGCGGCGCTCCAGCACGGCCCGGACGATCGGCGCCTGGAATTCGCCGCGCTGGTTGGCCTTGAAGATCCCCAGCAGGCACTCTCGCAGCGGCTCGCCGGGCTCGAGCGTGGCGACCCCGAAGTGCGCCAGCGCCGCGCGGAGCTGCTCGACGAATCCCGCCGGAAGATCGGTCGCCTGCGCATCCACGTTCCGGAGATACGTGTTCAGGTAGTCATCCTCGGAGGGCTGTCGGCCGAATACCGCGCGCACGTCGACGAAAATGCGCAACAGGTCGTCCTCGGCGCGCAGAAGGTCCGGATCGTCTGCGGCGGCGGTCGCCACCAGACGGTCGTACTCCTGAATCAGACGCCCGATGTCGGCGGCGTCGAAGTCGAACCCCAGGAGCACCGAGCGCAACGCGGGCAGGACATGGGCCGCCGGCTGCGCCTCGGTGCGCTTCAGTTCCTCCAGGCCCGCGCGCACACCGCGCAGCAGGGCACGTGCCCGTGACGCCGGGCGGCCGGCCGGACGGGGCGGCACCGTCCGGGCCCGATCGAACACGACCTTCGGACCGGCCGCCTTGCGGCGCCCTGACTCCTCGACCGGGTCCAGATGCGCGAGTGGCATGCCCGGACTGACCTGGGCGTTCGGCAGGACGAAGACCTGGCGCACAACTCCTGTGAACGGCGCGACGACGGCCATCTCCATCTTCATGGCCTCGAGGACGACGAGCCGCTCTCCGGCGGCGACCGTGTCGCCAGGCTGCACGTTGATGGACACCACGACCGCGGGCGACGCCGCCCGAATCACGCCCTCGTCGGCGCGCGAGACGGCGTGGGGCACGCCCTCCACTTCGATGAGCAGCGTGTAGCCCTGGACTGCAGCCAGCACCCGGTACCGTCGGCCGTCGGTGGTGAGCCATCGCTCGCACGGCCCGTCGCGCTCCACTTCCACATCCAGGCGGTTCGCCCCGACGACGACCCGGTAGTGGCCCTCGCCAGTCCGGTGGACCCGGAGCTGGTAGCGGTGGCCCCGATAGCTCAGTTCGACAGCCCGCCCGACCTCCGCGCGGGCCGCCGGCCGCAGACGGGCCGACGTCGCAAAAAAATCCGTGACTTCCTCGGCGAACTCCGCGTCATAGACCTCGACAGCCGCCTGGAGCAGCGCGATCTTCGCGTGGCGCTCGGGCATCGACTCCGCGCCGACCATCAGCCCGTCGAGCCATCCGGCGTCGAGGCCGCCGCGCTGCACCTCGGCCCGCTCGAGCACCTGGAGCAGGAACGACCGGTTCGTCGGACCGCCCGACACGACGACGGCGCTCTCGGCCAGCGCACGCTTCAACCGCCCGAGGGCTTCCTCACGGCTGTTGCCGCGGGCCGCCAGCTTCGCGAACATCGATCCGAACTCGGGCGGCATGCTGTGACCTTCCGCCATGCCCGTATCGACGCGCAGCCCGGGCCCCGTCGGCATGCGAAACAGCGTCAGCACGCCGGGCGAGGCCGCGAAGTGGTTGTACGGATCCTCGGCGTTGAGGCGGACCTCGATCGCATGGCCGGTGCTCACCGGCGGCATGGCGCCAAGGCGACCGCCGCGGGCGACATCGAGTTCGAGCTTGACGAGATCGACTCCGCTCGTGAGTTCGGTCACGACGTGCTCGACCTGCAGCCGCGTGTTGGCTTCCAGGAAGTAGAAGCGCCTGGACGGATCGACCAGGAATTCCACGCTGACCTGGTTGTGGTACTGCGCCGCCGCCACCAGCCGGACCGCAGCCTCGAGGAGCGCCGTTTCGAGGTCGGCTCCCAGCCCGCAGGCCGGCGCCTCCGACACCACCTTCTGCAGACGGCGCTGCAGCGAGCAGTCCCGTGTCCCGATGGCCCACACGGTCCCGTGCGCGTCGGCCTGGATCTGCACCTCGATATGGCGCATCCCGGGCAGCCAGCGCTCAACGAATACCGTCGGGTCGTTGAAGATGCGCGCCGCATCGCGCCGCACCACCGGATAGGCAGCCTCGAGTTCCACGGCCGTCGCCACCCGGCGGATCCCTCGGCCGCCAGCGCCGCCGCTCGCCTTCAGCGCGACCGGGTAGCCGACGCGTTCCGCGTGGGCCAGGGCGGCGTCGAGCGTGTCGACAGGCCCGCCGCCCCAGGCGATGACCGGCACTCCGGCCTGTTCGGCCAGCCGTTTCGCGCAGATCTTGTCGCTCAGGCGGCGCATGGCGCCGCTGTCGGGGCCGATGAACGCCACGCCCAGCCGCTCGCAGAGCTCGACGAACTCCGGGCGCTCGGCGACAAACCCCCAGCCTGCCCAGGCGGCGTCGGCATGAACCGCCAGCAGGGCACGCTCCAGCGCCGCGTAGTCCAGGTACCCGGGCCGACGCAGGCCGTCACGGTCGTCCACGAACGTGGACGGGCCGAGTTCAATCGCTTCGTCCGCCTCGCGGACAAAGCGCGCGTGACGATCGGGCTCGGTGAACAGCGTGGGGGGGGACGCTATTCTAGCCTATCGACCCGGGCAGGCAGGCGTCGTTCCCGCGACGGAGCGTCACCCAGGGATCCGAGCGGGCCATCAACGCCGCCGCCCACCTCCGGTCCTCGTCGGGCGCGCCGCGGATCTCCAGTTCGTGCATGCCCCCTCCGGCTATAATCGCCCCCTGCCGCCCCCGGCGACACGGGACGCGATTGGAAGTATAGAGGATGCCATGGCGAGGCTGACCGCGCTGCTCTTTCCCGTTCCACGCCGGCACCTCCCCTACTCACGCTGGTGGAATATCGCCGCGCGGACGATTCACCTCGGCGCGACCGGCATCCTGCTCGGGGCCCACGTGTTCGGCGTTTCCCCTGAGCGGCTCTACCCTTTTCTCTGGATCGCGATTGTCAGCGGCCTGGGGATGGTGTTCGTCGAGGTGTTCCCGACCGCGCACTGGGTGCACCAGGTGGCCGCGATCTTCGTCTATGCGAAGCTGGCGCTCCTCTGCGCGATTCCGTTCGCGTGGGCGTACCGCGTGCCCATGCTGTTGATGGTGGTCGTGCTGGCGTCAGTCGGTGCCCACGCCCCTCGGAGGATCCGGCATTACTCGGTCGTCCTCCGACGGGTCATGGTCGATGAACCGTAGAACTTCGAGCGCGACGCCTACTTCACGAGCTTGAAGACGTTCAGGACGTCCGCGCGGCTCTTCACCTGATCTTTCATCGCCTGCTGCCGCTTTCTCGCCAGACCGTCGAACGTCGGGCCGGGCGTCGGATTCCGGTAGAAGACGCCCGTGTACAGCTTCTCGCCGTACTGCTGCGCCAGGTCCATGGCCGCCAGCCGATTGCCCGGGTCGTGCTTCATCGACTCGAGCGTCTGCATCATGGCCTTCTGCGCCTTCAACTGCTGGTCTTCCTGCCCGTAGGTGACGCAGGGCGACTGCACGTTGATGAACGCGAAGCCCGGGAACCGGATGCCCTCTTCGATGATCTTGGCCAGTCCATTCATGTCGGCCGGCGTGCCCTGCGCGACGAACTGGGCACCGTACCCGAGCACGTAGAGCAGCGGGTTCACCGGGCTCTCCATGGACCCATGCGCGGACGAGACCGTCTGCAGGCCCGGGCGGGACGTCGGGGAGAGCTGCCCCTTGGTCAGACCGTAGATCTGGTTGTCCATCACGATGTACGTCATGTCGATATTGCGGCGGATGACATGCGCCACGTGACCGCCGCCAATCGAAAACCCGTCACCGTCGCCGCCGGCCCCCAGCACCAGCAGGTCCGGATTCGCCAGCTTGATGCCCTGCGCGATCGGCAGCGCGCGGCCGTGCACGGTGTTGAAGCCGTAGGCCGTCGTGTACCCCGGGATCCGGCTCGAGCAGCCGATCCCGGAGATGAACGCGATCTCGTGCGGCGGCCGTCCGATGTTGGCCAGTGCGCGGTAGATCGCCTGCACCACGCCGAAGTCGCCGCAGCCCGGGCACCAGATGGGCTTGAGCTCGCTCTTGTAGTCCTTCGCGGTGTATTCCTCAATCGGCCGTACTGCCAGAGTGCTCATGTGCCGTCATCCTCTCGACCCCAACCGCCTAGACCTCGGACGGAACGTGCTGCGTCTCGCGCTGCAGCGCCAGGGAGATCTGCCGCATCCGGTCCACGATCTCCATGGGCGTGAACGGGTTCGATCCGCTCTTCGCGAGCGTCTCGATCCCGCGGGGCACGTCCACGTACATCCGCAACAGCCGGTAGAGCTGGCTCAGGTGGTTCTGTTCCACGACCAGACCGCGCTTGATCGACAGGAAGAAGTCCTGGTAGACCTCCTCTGACACGGGGAACAGCAGGCGCGGCACCAGCAGCTTCACTTTCAGGCCCTCGCTCACCAGGATCCGGTGCGCCTCGATGGCCATGCCGGCGACGCTGCCCCAGCTGATGAGCGCCAGCGGCGCGTCAGGGCTGCCCTCGACGATGAACAGGTCGCGGCGGCGCTTCAGCGGGTTGAACTTGCGCAATCGCTTCTCGTTCATCTTGGCGTGGATCTCGCCGTTCGCCGTCGGCGCGCCCGCCTCGTTGTGCTCGATGCCCGAGGCGAGGTAATTGCCGCCCTTCATCCCGGGGTGGCTGATGGGGCTGATCCCCGACTCGGTCAGACGGAAGCGGGCGTAGCGCTCGAGTTCCTTCTCGGACGGGCGCTGCCGCTCGACGAGTTTGACCGTGCTCACATCGATCGGCTCGGCCGTCTCCTTGCGCTGGCCCACTTCCTGGTCGGAGAGCACGATGACGGGCGTCTGGTAGTGCTCGGCCATGTTGAACGCTTCGATGGTGATCGGGAACATGTCCTCGGCGCTGATCGCCGCCAGCACCGGCCGGATCACGTCGCCGTGCGCGGAGAACGCGGCCTGGAGCAAGTCGGACTGCTCGCCCTTGGTCGGGATCCCGGTCGAAGGGCCGCCGCGCATCACGTTGACGCAGACCAGCGGCAGTTCCGCGATCGTGGCCAGGCCCAGCATCTCGGTCTTCAGCGACATGCCGGGTCCCGACGTGGCCGTCATGGCCTTCTTCCCGGCGAACGACGCGCCGACCACCGCCCCGATCCCCGCGATCTCGTCTTCGGCCTGCAGCATCGTCCCGCCGTACTTCCAGATCTCGCGTCCGAGGAAGTGCATGATTTCGGACGACGGCGTGATCGGATACCCGCTGAAGAAGTCGCATCCCGCCACGATCGCGGCCGCCGCGCACAGATCGTTGCCATCGACCACGAACTTGGCGGTCGGCTTCTCGGGCTCGGCCATCGTGCGCGTCCGCTTCAGCGGGTGCTCCAGCGCGTAGGCCAGGCCGGCGTGAAACGCCTTCTCAGCCTTGTCCACCGTCTCGGCGCCCTTCTTGGCGAGGCGCTTCCGGATGCCAGCCAGCATCTTCTCCTTGCCGATGCCCAGCCAGCCGGCCATCAAGCCGAGGACGACCGTGTTCTTCGCCCGATCGCTGCCGCCCGTCTCGCGGGCGATCTGCTCGATGGGCACCATGAGCACCTCGGCCGGGGTCACGCCAACCAGCGGGATCTTGTCGGGCGCGACGTTCGTGTTCGCGTCGTAAATGACCGTCGTGTTGCCCGAGACGGGCAGCTCGCCGCCGAACTTGAGGAAGTCGTCCCAGTTGAGCGCCACCGCGATGTCGAGCGTGCCGCCCGTGTTGAGCACTTTTTGCGTGCAGATGCGCAGCCTGAAGCTCGACTCGCCACCGCGAATCTGCGGGCCGAAGCTCTTGGCCATCACGCCGTGATAGCCTTCGAGCGCCGCGGCCGTCAGCAGCGACTCGCCGGCCGAGACGATGCCGTCACCGCCCGATCCGGCCATACCAATGACAAGATCCGTGTTCATAGGATTCCTGGAAGAAAGGTAGTACCTGGTGGCTGCTCCAGCCGATGCACACGGGGGCGGCGTGCGCCGGCCGGCACGGTCTCGCGGGGCCGGTGTCCACACCACCAGCCTCGGACAAGTTGCTCAAGCATACCAGTTCGCATCATCTGCCGAAAAGTGAACTCTCAGCGATCCGCTGGCCGTTCTCGCCCGGCTGCCACAGCCAGGCGGCGCCACGGACGCCGCTCGTATCGCCGTGCGTGGGCGGCACGAGGCGGGTGTCCACGCGATCCGAGAAGACCCACCCACCCCAGAGGCGCGGGACGTTCGTGTAGAGGCGTCCGAGCGTCGACAGTCCGCCGCCGAGCACGATGACGTCTGGATCAAGGACGTTGATGATGCTCGCCAGGGCGCGCGCCATCCGGAACTCGTAGCGGACGAGCGTCGCCTCGGCGTCGGCATCGCCGTCGGCGGCACGCGCGACGACCGCCTCGCTCGTGACCGTCTCGCCTGTCACGCGTCGATGATCACGCGCAAGCCCGGGCCCCGAGAGGAACGTCTCGATGCAGCCGCGGCGCCCGCAGTAGCATTCGTCGCCGGGCAGTTCGTCCGATGTCGGCCACGGCAGCGGGTTGTGTCCCCACTCGCCGGCCACGGCGTTGGCGCCCGTCAGCACCCGACCGTGCACAACCACGCCGCCGCCCGTACCGGTGCCGATGATGACCCCGAAGACTACCCCGGCCCCCGCCGCCGCCCCGTCGCTGGCCTCGGACAGGGCGAAGCAGTTGGCGTCGTTGGCGAGGCGGATCGGCCGGCCCATCGCCTGCTCGAGGTCCTGCTGGAGGGGCCGCCCGATCAACCACACCGAATTGGCGTTCTTCACCAGGCCGCTGGCCGGCGACATCGTGCCGGGCATGCCGATCCCGACCGTGCCCCGCTCTCCCACCTCGCCTTCCAGTTCGACGACGACCTCGG
>JAPKZP010000417.1 GCA_026393735.1 Acidobacteriota bacterium | reverse complement strand
GGAGCGAACCGGTACTGGCTCAGGATGCCAGGCTGGCAGCAGAGGATAGCGGTGTGGTCCTCACTTCCCCCGAAGGTGCCGACCCCCTGGTCTCCGACAAGCGAGCCGAACGAGCGTCCGTTCTCGATGGTGGCCAGATAGCCGGCCAGGGCCTCGGGCCCCGGGATCTCGCAGTGGAATTCGGGAGTCTCGTCCAGGTGATTGGCTTCTGCGATCGCAAGGAACGTCCCGATCGTGAGCGCGCTCGAACTCGACATGCCGGACGCCGATGGCAGGTCGCTCGCGAAGGCGATATCCACTCCTGTGGCGGCCTGCGGGAAGTTCCGGCTCACACGCCGCGCCACCGTTGCCGGGTAGTTGCTCCAGTGCCTGCGGCGCGGCTCGAGCGTCGGGCTCAACTCGCATTCCGCGACGTCACCGCTGCCGGCCTCGAACACCCGTACGAACCGGTCGGTTCGGGACCGCGAGACGAAGCTGAATCCCTGCTCCAGGGCGCAGAGCAGGCTCCGGCCGCCGCAGTAGTCCGTATGTTTGCCGAGGACTTCGATGCGCCCCGGCACGAAGAACGCGGAGGGGGCCTCGCCAGCGCCGGCGCCCGCCAGCGCCCGAGCCGCCCGGCGGAACAGGCGCGCTCGCTCGGCCCGGGCCTCGGGCCGCAGGCCTGCCGATCCCAGCGACGCTGCGCGCCGAACCATCAGAGGCGGACCAGCACACCGGCGAGGAGCGTCGCCACGCGTGCGATGTCGCCACGGCTGGACAGGTCGAGCACGCCGGCGCGCATCCGCACCACGCGGAAGGTGGTGCCGAAGTCCCGCTGCGCCAGGCGCACGGCGTCCGGCAGTTCGAGCTCGCCGCGAGCCGACGGCGTCACGCGCCGGCAGGCCTCGAGCACCGACGCGTCGAAGCGCCAGCAGTTCATGCTGAGATACACGTCGTTCCCGAACGACGCCAGCGTGGCCTGGTCGGGCTTCTCAATGACATCGACCATCATGTCGCCATGGCCAATCCGGACCACGGCGAACTGGCCGACCCGGTCGGCGGGCACGTTGCTTTCACGCACCATCGCGTCGCGCTCGAACCCGACGAGCCCGGGACCATCAAGCGCAGCGAGCGCCGCATACGCCTGCACCGGATAGTAGTTGTCCGAGTTCAGAACGAGGAAGTCCCGGTCGCCGACCACCGGCGCGGCAGATGCGACCGCGTCGGCCGTGCCGCGCGGCTGCTCCTGGATCGCCCACGCGACCCGGATCCGCCCGGACTTGAGCGCCTGCAGATAGTAGTCGCGAACGGCACCATGCTCGGGCCCGATGACGAGGCAGACATCCTGGATCCCCGCGTCGGCCAACGCGCTCAACACGTAGTCCAGGAAGGGCCGGCCGATCGGGATCATGGCCTTGACGCCGGTGTCGGCGATCCGCGCCTGGTCTTCGCCGACGGCGGCCGACTGATCGGCCTTCCGCATGCGGGTGCCCAGGCCTCGTGCCAGGATCACTGCGATGGGGGGTGGCATCTCTGCACGCGCTCCAGCTCACGTCTCATCCCGCGCTCCAGGGCATCGATCAGATACGGCCGCAACTCCGCAGCGCTGATGATCCGATCGAGCGAACCCACCTTCAGTGCCCGGTGGACGCTGTGGATGCGGTCGAATTCGTCCGCGACTTCCCCGAGCTTCTCCGAGCGCACCGTGCGGGTCGTCTCGACGAGCCTCGCCTGCAGCACCGGCCGTTCCGCCTCGGTTCCCGCCCTCAACGCCGCCTCGGACGCCTGCACCCGCGGGTCCTTCTTGGTACGGCCGTCCACGTCGCGGGCGAACACGACGGCGGCCGCGGGCGCCCCGCCGATGACCGACGCGAAGCTGCCCTCGAGGGCGGTCACCTCGAGGTTCTCGTTCAGTACGCGCGAGAACACGACGAACGCGCCGCCGTGATAGCGCGACACCACCACGAACACGATCGGGCCCTTGAAGTTCACCACCGCGCGGCCGATCTCCGCGCCGAACTCCAGCTGCCGCCGACGCATCGACTCCGGCGACCCGTCGAACCCGGACAGGTTGGCGAGCACCACCACCGGGCGGTTGCCGCTGGCGGCGTTGATGGCGCGGGCGGCCTTCTTGGACGAGCGGGGGAAGAGCGTGCCCGCGGTGTAGGTGTCGGGGCCGT
>JAPKZP010000495.1 GCA_026393735.1 Acidobacteriota bacterium | reverse complement strand
TCCGCGCGCGCGGGCGTTCCGCCGCGGAAGTTGTGCTGGCTCCCGCAGTAGTCGCACTGGACGCGGATAGGCTCGCCGTCCGCGTCCACCGCGATGATGGTGTGCAGCCGCTCGAGCTTGCACGCGCGGCAGAGGTCCTCAATCGTGGCGCCGGCTCTGTGCGTTCGCATGTCCCGACGAGTATCGCACCAAATCCCGGGCGGCGCCGAGTTCTCGCCCGGCGTCCGCCTGACGCAGGGCTGAAGCCCTGCGCCACACCAGCCACCTCAGCCCAGTCAAGCGATCGCCGGCCTACTCTTCCGAGACGACCATGGGCCGGCGGTTCCGCGGAATCTCGATCCCCAGCGTCCTGATCTTGTAGTTGATGACGCGCGGGCTGATGTGCAGCAGTTCCGCCGCGTCCTTCTGGATGCCGTTGCACATCTTCAGGGCCTCGACGAGCGCCTGGCGCTCGATGTCGTCGAGCGCCACCCCGGTCGGCGGCACGCGGACGAGGGGAGTCGACCCATGGGCGCCGCTGGTCGAGATCGTCTCGCCGAGGAGCAGGTCGTCTGCCGTGATGATCGGCCCGTCGGTCAGCAGCACGGCGCGCTCGAGCGCGTTCTCCAGCTCCCGGATGTTGCCCGGCCAGTTGTAGCGCAGCAGCATCTTCTGCGCCTCGGGCGCGATCCCGTCGATCTTCCGCTTCAGTTCGCCGCAGAACTTGCGGACGAAACTCGCCGCGAGCGCCGGGATGTCGTCCTTGCGGTCCCGCAGCGGCGGCATCTCGACCGACACGACGTTGAGGCGGTAGTAGAGATCCTCCCGGAACTGGCCGGCTGCGACCATCGCCGGCAGGCTCCGGTTGGTTGCGGCGATGATCCGCACGTCCACCTTGAGGGTCCGCGTGCCGCCGAGGCGTTCGAACTCGTGCTCCTGCAGCACGCGCAGGATCTTGGCCTGGGTGCTCTGGCTCATGTCCCCGACTTCGTCGAGGAACATGGTGCCGCCGTCCGCCTGCTCGAAGCGCCCGATACGCTGCTTGTCGGCGCCGGTGAAGGCGCCCTTTTCGTGGCCGAAGAGCTCGGACTCCAGCAGGTTCTCCTGGAGCGCCGCGCAGTTCACCTTGACGAAGTTGCGCCCGGCGCGGAGCGAGTTGTGGTGAATGGCGCCGGCCACCAGCTCCTTCCCCGTGCCCGTCTCGCCGCGGATCAGGATCGTCGTATTGCTCTTCGCGACCTTGCGGACGACGCCCAGCACCGACTGCAGGGCGCCGGAGCTGCCGACGATGGCGTCGAAGTCGTAGATGTCGGTCTGCGTGTGGCGCAGGTACTCGATCTCGTGGCGCAGCCGGCGCACCTCGAGGGCCTTCCCGATCTTGAGCTCCATCTCCTCGATCTCGAACGGCTTCTGCACGTAGTCGAAGGCGCCGATCTTCATCGCTTCGACCGCCGTGCCGACCGACCCGAACGCGGTCATCAGGATGACCGCCGCCGAGGGCTGAAGGGCTTTCGCCGACCGCAGCACATCCAGGCCGTCGCTGCCGCCCATCTTGAGGTCGCTCAAGACGACGTCGAAGGTCGCGTCGTGCAGGCGCTCGATCGCGAAGTTCCCGTTCGGGGCCTCGTCGACCTCGTGTCCGGCGTCCGTCAGCGCCCTCGCCAGTCCCCGCCGCAGCGCGTCGTGATCGTCCGCAATCAGAATGCGACCCATGTGTGCCTCGTCTGTGAACTAGAAGCCGAGCCGGCCAGGGACCTCCACCGGCAGCGCGATCGTGAACGTGGTGCCCGTGCCCGGGGCGCTCAAGACGTCGATCCGGCCCTCGTGCGCGTCCACGATCTTTCGCACGATCGCGAGGCCCAGCCCGGACCCCTGGGGCTTCGTCGTGAAGAACGGGTTGAAGATGCGGTCCGTGATCTCGCCCGGGATACCGGGCCCGTCGTCGGAGATGCGCAGCTCGATGTCGGCCGCCCGATCCTGCTCGTCGGATAGGCGCGTCGCGGCCCGGATGCGTACGGCGCCCCGTCCGCCGAGTGCCTCGAGCGCGTTGATGAGCAGGTTGGTCACCACCTGGCAGAGCTGGTGATAGTCGCCCTGGATCGTCGGCAGGTCGCGGGGCACGACGACGTCGATGAGCGTGTTGCGCCGCGGCACCTTGCGCTCGGCCATCACGATGGCGTCCTCGACGACCTTCGAGAGCGCCGTCCGATCGACCTGCAGGCGGATGGGCCGCACGAACTCCAGCACTTCGAGCACGATGGCGTTGGCCATCTTCGCTTCGTTGATGATGTCGGAGAGCAGGCCCTGCACGTCCGCGCGGTCGGCCATCTGGCGCCGCAGGAGGCCGGCCATCACCTCGATGCTCGCCAGCGGGTTCTTGACCTCGTGGGCGATCGTCGCCGCCATTTCGCCCAGGGCCGCGAGGCGGTCGCGCAGCCGCTCACGCTCCTCGGCCTGCTCGACCAGTGTCAGGTCCTTGAACAGGAGCGCCGCCCCGCGCACGCGGGCGCGCTCGTCCGAGATGAGCGCCAGCGTGTAGCCGATCACCTTGCCCGACGTTTTCAGCCGCAATTCGGCGCGGTTGGGCAGGGTGCTCAGCTCGAACGCGCTCGCCATCACCCGCACGAGATCCGGGTGATCCCGCAGGAGATCCGAGAAGTGACGGCCGGGGTCTCCCGCGTCCGTCCGCAGACCCAGAATCCGGTAGGCTTCCGCGTTGATCACGACCACCGTGCCGTCTCGCGCAATCGCCAGCACGCCGTTCCGCATGCTGGCGACCATGTCGCGAAAGAACCGGTTGTCGATCGATTTCGCCATTGGCGTCAACCACTCCGGCGCGGCAACCGCAGTCTGCGATTTCAAGAGTGTAATCCGATTTCAATACTGTGATCGCCCGATTGGGAGGCCCGGGCGCACCACGCACAAAAACCGTGCAGATGGGGGAGCCGGACGATCCAGATGACCACCCAGCCATCAGGAGAGCAAGGACAGTACCGGGCGGACCGTCCGCTACTCGTAGACCACGCGGCCGGCGGGCGCGACCGCCGGGTCCCGCAGGTAGAAGCCGACGCCGTTTCTGACGAGGTCTTTGTAGCGCGGGATGCCGCGCGCGACGATGCCCCGATCGGGATGATCCTCGGTCCACGTCTCCATCGTCTGGGCGACCGAGGACGTGTGGCGGCCCACCCGCTTGGCGATCGGCCAGCCGTGCTCGTCGATCGTCTCGAAGAGCAGGCCGCGCTTGCCGGCCTGCACGACGAACTCGTCCTTGCCCGTAAGCAGGACATCGGCGTTCGTCCTGCCGCGCGTCGCGTCGAGGAACGGCTCGGGCGCCTCGAAGAGCAGCGAGACGGCCTGCGAGTGATCGCCGATCTCCCGGTGCGACAGCCCGTGCAGGTTGCGCGGAGAGAACTCGGTGCCGATCTTGAAGCCCTCGAGATCCGTCAGCGTCATCGACACCATCGTGGCCATGTCCTGGCCTCTCTGATGCGTGACGATCGTGCTGATGACGGGGTACTGGAGCTCCGCCTCGTGCAGGTCGATGGCGACATCGACGTGTTCGCGGCGGATGAGCTCCATGAAGGCGTATGTGGTGCGCTCCGTCAGCGTGCCGTCGGGCCGGCCCGGGAACGCGCGGTTCAGGTTGCGGATGTCCACGTAGGCGAGGTACTGGCCGCTCGGGTAGTGGATGTAGACCTCGGGGTCGGGCCACTGGTCCAGCGGATTGGTCCAGCGATCGCCCATACGGAAGCGCTGGCCGCCCCACGCGGTCGGAATCGTGAACTCCGGCGGGTACGCCGCGCCCGGACGTGTGACGGTCGAGGCGCTGCGGTTTGCGCTGAGCGCCACGATCAGGCGGCCCCGCTCGATCGTCGCGTGCTCGACGAGCATCCACGCGGCGAGCCGTCCGGCCGGTTCCTCGGCGTGCGTGCCGCCGAAGACGAGGATCGTGCCGCCCGGCGCCTTGCCCTCGAGCACGTAGAGATGGATGTCGTTCGCCGTGCCGCGGAGGCTCTCGCCGTACTCGGACAGGCGCGTGACGGCCGTGACGCCTTCGCCCAGCACCACGGCCTCCGGCAGGTACCGCTGATGGTAGAAACTGGACCCGGCCACGGCCAGGAACGCCAGGGCGAGGGCGCCGAAGCCGATCTTCCGCAGCCGCACGGTCGTGGTCATGGATGCGGCCTCACTTCAGGAACAGGGCGCGCAGCAGGAACGGGACCAGGACGATGAGGTACAGCACCTCGCGCTCCCAGGTCTTCGCGCGCCAGAAGCTGTACGCGATCAGCACGGCGGCCCATGCGACCAGGCCGTAATAGAGCGCGGTGATGACGCTTTGCAGGAAGATCATCCGGCAGCTCCCTTACAGTCCCGCCAGCTGGGCCAGCCGGGTGCTGTAGATCACCATCAGCGTGCCCACGACCGCGATCACGATCGCGGGGACCGCGCAGGCGCGCAGAAACGCGCCGTACGGGCCCTCGTACCCGACGATGTTCACGGTGAGCCGGCCGATGATGGCCGTCGGAGGCAGCGCGTCGCCAAGCGGCCAGATCAGGCTCATGCCCGCCAGCGCCACGATCGGGTTCAGGCCAATCGCGTTGAACAGGAGCACGAGCGGCACGCCGATGACCGGCGCCGATCCCCACATCAGCACGGCCTCCGACACGGGCAGCACCAGGAACAGCGTGCCGTAGACGACCGCGGTCGGCAGGGTGACGGCCGTGACGGCCATGAGCCCGCGCACGCCCGTGAGCGTCATGATCTGCACGAGGATGCCCGCGCACGTCAGCGTCGCGAGGAGCGGCAGCAGTTGCTCGATGGTGTCGAGAGAGAGGCGGCCGACGCGCAGCGGCACCGGCGACACGAGCCAGGCGACGAGCGCCGCCGCGGCGAACATCAGCGGCAGGCCGATGACCGGCGTGGCATGCGGCCACTGGCGCCCGATGACGATCAGGCCGAGGAACACGGCGAACGGCGCCAGGACCTTCCACCAGGACATGCCCGCCGGGGCTTCCGGCAGTTCCTGGAGGGCGCGCTCGATGTCCGTGGCCGTGCCCGTCCAGCCGAGCACGAAGCTCGTGAAGAGCGCGGCCGCGACGCACGGGATGAGCAGCGGCCAGAAGAAGCCCACGTAGGGCATGTTGACGCCGGCCGCCGTCATCATGGCCCAGAGACTCACGGGCGGCGCTGCGGCGCTGAGGCCCGCGATGATGAACACGATGGCGGCCACCCTGACCTTGGGGATCCCCATGTAGCCGAGCACGGTCGCCACCATGCCGCCGACGATCAGCACCGTGACGCTGCCGGCGCCCGTCAGGGCGCCGGGTACCAGGAGCACGAGGCTGAGCACGGCGAGCAGCAGGGCCCGCTGGCGGTGAAAGCGCCGCAGGAGGCCGCGCACCACGAACGCCACGCCCCCGGACGCCTTCAGGAGATTCATGAAGAGCGTGGCCGTGATGAAGATGAGGTTGATGTCGAGGTACGTGGCGGCGCCCTCGGCCACGTGCCGGGCCGGGAACCAGTACCCGCCGGCGATGGCGCCGCCGAGGGCGGCGGCGACCATGGCGAGCTCGGTCGACAGTCGTCCCGCGCGGGCGGCCGCGTAGACCGCGACCATCACGCCGAGGACGATCACCGCCTCGGAAGTCATGCTCACAACGCTGCGCTCCTACTTGCCGAACAGGGTCTTGAGCACGCCTTCGAGATCGAGGTTCTTCTCGAACGCCACCATCGGGATGTTCTGCTTCTTCGCGATCGTGGTGAACCGGCCGTCCTCGTCGCCGTCCTTCCGGACGATCAGCAACTGGGACTTCGGGCAGACCGCGTCGATGGACTGCTCATCCGAGTTGTCGCCTGCCTCGGCGCCCTGGGAGCGCCGCGCCATGCCTTCGATGTGCGCGCCGGCGACAAGCACGCCCAGCTTCCTGGCCGCGTCGATCACGCCGGCCGTGCGGGCGAGCTCGTCCTTCATCGCCACGCCGGCGGCGCCCATCCCCTTCAGGCTCGCGCCCGTGACGATGATGACGGTCTTGTACTTCCGGCTCGCGATGTCCTTGTCGGTCGCATCCGCCTTGTAGTCGTACTCGATACCCAGGCGCTTCAGGAACACGGTGACCTTCAGCGGGCCCGGGCTCTGGCCGCAGGAGGTGACGAGGACCGGGGCCTGCGCTTTCGGCGCGGCCGGCTGGGTGAATGCGGCCGTCGGCAGGCACACGAGGGCCATGACCGCAACGAAGACGACGAGGGCGGCACAGAGCATCAGACGACGCAGCATGGCGGGTCACCTCGGAAGAACGCCGGTCCGCTCCGGGACTCCGGCATGGGCAGGGGCGGCCGAAGTATGGCGCATCGTGTGGCGCATGACAAGGACACGGACCGCTGCGCGGATCGAGGCCACGGCCCGCGGCGCGAGGCGGGGATCGCGCACACAGGCCCGGGGCAGCCGCGCGGCGGCGTGACATATATATCCATAGATGTGGATATCTGGATTCAATGTTGTTGACACGTCCACGGCCGGCCGCTACGATGCACCCTCAGATGAAGGCGCAACTGTTTTCCCCGGCGCTCCCCATGACGTCGATGCGAAGGGCCCGCGTCGGCGGGGGAACCGTGTCGGGGCCGTAGCCGCCACAAGGCAGACGCCGCGACACGCGAACCCGCCGGGCTGAACCGACAGCCGGCGGGTTTTTCGTTTGCACAACAAGGAGCGGGACGACATGGCAGCACAGGGTTGGGACGTGGGGATTCTCGGGGCGACCGGCATGGTGGGGCAGCAGCTCGTCCGCCGCCTGCGCGACCGGCTCGTCCCCGCCGCGCGCTTCCCGGACGGCGTCGGCGTCCTCG
Organism: Acidobacteriota bacterium; assembly: GCA_026393735.1. Lineage (GTDB taxonomy): Bacteria > Acidobacteriota > Vicinamibacteria > Vicinamibacterales > JAKQTR01 > JAKQTR01. Next base: position 65 of record JAPKZP010000495.1, on the reverse strand, counting down.
TCGGGGGCGCGCCGGCGCAGGGCGTCGACTTCCTCGCCCGCATCTACGGCGCGTTCCCGTGGATC
>JAPKZP010000028.1 GCA_026393735.1 Acidobacteriota bacterium | reverse complement strand
GGTGCAGGTGCTGGTCAACCTGCTCTCCAACGCGCTGAAGTTCGCCCCGGCGCGGTCGGTGGTGACGCTGGACGCGAAGCGCGCCGGAGAAGGCTTCGTGACCTTCGCGGTCACGGACCAGGGTCGGGGCATCCCAGCCGACAAGCTCGGGCTGCTCTTCCAGAAGTTCCAGCAACTCGACGGCGCCAGCACCCGCAAGGTCCGAGGCACCGGCCTGGGCCTCGCCATTGTCAAAGCGCTCGTTGAAGCCCAGGGCGGCCGGGTGGCTGTCGAGAGCGCAGTCGGCAAGGGCTCGACGTTCTCGGTGACTCTCCCGATCGCGAAGACCTAACAACCTCTCCCGGAGAGGTTGATAACGGAGAGGTTGATAAGTTGTTCCGCATGTTGGAAACCAATATGGAAACCTCTCCGGGAGAGGTTTCTCACGGAGAGAGGTTTCCTGCAGTTCGCGGACGGGCGCGGTGGCCGACTCGGGAGCGCTACAGGCCGAGGGCTGTGCGGATCTGGCTGGCGAGGTCGCGCGGCGAGAAGGGTTTGTTGATGAACCCGGCCGCGCCTTCGGATTGCGCCTGGGCATCCAGGCCGTTGCTGTTCTTGGCCGTCAGGAAGATCACCGGTATTGAAGCGGTGTCGCCGTCTTCGCGAAGTGCCGCAAACGTGGCGTAGCCGTCCATCTCAGGCATCATCACGTCGAGCAGAATGGCGTCGGGCCGCCAATCGCGCGCAAGGCGGATGCCGTCGGGGCCGCTGGCTGCGACCTGGGCATCGACCCCGGCAGTCCGCAGCCCCATCTGGGCAATCAGCCTGATGTCCTGTTCGTCGTCTATGACGAGCACTTTCATGGGAATACGCCCGCCCGTGAAATGTAACAACTACTCCGGGAGAGGTTCCTACATCGGAAACCCTGGCGCCTGGCCTGTCAGATCCCGTACGTGCGGCGGAGAAGCCGCGTGACCCGCAGCTTGAGGTCCAGCGGCAGGAACGGTTTGCTCATGTAGTCGTCTGTGCCGACGAGATAACCCTGCGTGCGGCTGTTCTGGTCGGCGCTGGCGGTCAGCATCAGCACCGGGACGAACGCCGTCCGCACGTTTTCGCGCAGCGCACGGCAGACGCCAAAGCCGTCCATGCGCGGCATCATCACGTCGAGCACCACCATGTCGGGCGGCTCGGCCAGCGCCTTCTCCACGCCATCCACGCCATCGACGGCCTGCTGCACGGCCACCGGGACGGGCAGTTTGTGCAACGTCGCGCTCACGATCATCCGGATGTCCGGGTCGTCGTCCACGACGAGGATGCGCAGCGGCCGTTGCCTCGGCGCCTCCTCGACTCCCGCGGTGTCCACCGACAATGGCGGGCCGGGCATCGGGGCCGGGGGCGTTGCCGGATGCGGAGTCGGACGCGCCGACGCCGGGGGCGTAGTCAATGCCGGTTGGCGGATCGGCTCTGCCGGCGGCGCAGGCGGGTCGGGCTCGATCATCCTTGCCGCGATTTCGTCCGCGTCGAACGTCGGCACCCAGTTCCACGTCTCTTCGCGCTCGGACGGCGGCACGGCGCTCTCGCGCGTTGGCGCCGCCAGCGCGGGCGAAGTCTTCACCACCGCCGGAACGTCGCCCGCCGGAACCCGCTCGACCGGTGCCGGCGCCGAGGGCGCCGGCGCGTTCGGGGTCTGCCCCACCGGCGTGCCAACTTCCTCCGCCACGGGCTGGACCAGCGCGCTCGTGTTGCAGTACGGGCACGCCTTCCATTCGAGTTTCATCGACTGGCCACACGCCGAGCACAGGCGCTTCAGGCTCGTCATGCAGTACGGGCACGTCGAGAAGTCGGCCTCGATGATCGCGCCGCACGACGGGCACGGGATCTCTGTTTCATCCACCTGCACGACGCGCAGCACTTCATCGGGCGACGTAATCCCTGCCTTCACCTTCTCGAGCGCGTCCTCGCGCAGCAGCATCATGCCGGACTGGCGAGCCGTGTTGCGGATGTCCGCCTCGCTCGCTTTGTCGTTGATCATCTTCCGGATGGCGTTCGTCGGCCGGAACATCTCGTAGATGCCGACGCGTCCCGAATAGCCGGTGCCGCTGCACGCCGAGCAGCCCTTTCCGCGGTACACCGGCGGATGATCGGCCCCCAGGCCGACGCGCGCAAGCACCTGCGGGTCTGGCTCGTATGCCTCGCGGCAGTCCTCGCAAATCCGCCGCACCAGCCGCTGCGCGATCGCCATCGTCAGGGATGTCGCGATGATGCTCGGATCCACCTGCAGGTCGTACAGGCGCGACACCGCGGCGACGGCGCTGTTCGTGTGCAGCGTGCTCAGCACCATGTGGCCCGTCATCGCCGCCTGGAAGGCGATCTCGGCCGTCTCGCGGTCGCGCGTTTCGCCGACCAGGATCACGTCCGGGTCCTGGCGCAGGATCGATCGCAGCACGCCGGCGAAGTTCAATCCCGCCTTCGTATTGATCTGGACCTGATTGATGCCCGCCAGCTGATACTCAATCGGATCCTCGACCGTGACGATGTTGACTTCGGGCTTGTGGTGATGGGCGAGGAGGGCATAGAGCGTGGTGGTCTTGCCCGATCCCGTCGGGCCCGTCACCAGGATCATGCCCTGAGGCTGCGCGATCGCGCTCTCGAGCATCGCCTGCTGCTCGGGCGAGAGGCCGAGGCGCTCAATCTTCGGCGCCGACATGCCGCCCAGCACGCGCAGGACGAGTTTTTCTCCGAAGTGCGTGGGCAGCGTCGAGACGCGGATGTCGATCGAGCGGCCCTGGTACTGCACGTTGATGCGGCCATCCTGCGGGAGGCGCCGTTCGGCGATGTCGAGTTTCGCCAGGATCTTCATGCGCGACACGACCGGCCCATGCAGCCACTTCGGCACGCGCGTGTAGTCCCGCAGCACGCCGTCGACGCGCATGCGCACCTGCACGTCGTGCAGCGCCGGTTCGATGTGCACGTCACTCGCAGCCGAGCGGATGGCGTCGTGTATCACCAGATTGCACATCTTGACGACCGGCGCCACTTCGGCTGCCGACTTCGAGTCGGACGTGTCCATGGACACGTCCTGCGCGTCCTCGGACATGATCTGCATGTCCTGCACTTCGGGCACGTTCGCGAGGAACGAGCCGATGCGGTCCTCGGCGCCGTAGCGTTCCTCGATGCCGTCCAGCACCTCCGTGCGCGTGGCGACGACGGCCCTGACCGAGAGCGTGGCCGCGAACTCCACGTCCTGGATCGCCAGGTAGTCGATGGGGTTCACCATGGCCAGGACGAGGACGCGGCCTTCGACCGAGATAGGGAGGCAGGCATGCTTGCGCGCCAGGCGTTCCGGCACGCGGCGCATGGCGTCCTGATCGGGCAGCATCGTCGCGGGCCTGACGCGCGGGATCTTCAGGCGCTGTTCGAACATGCCGGCGACGGCGTCTTCCGAGAGGTGCTCTTCGCGGATCAGCACCTCCACCAGCGAGGCATTGGACTGCCGCGCCCGCTCGTTCGCGCGCCGGAGTTGCGTATCATTCGCCAGGCCGGACTGGCGGAGCAGGGTTTCGAGCTGTTTCGACATGTCGTCTGCGTTTACTTTGCCACAGTAACGCCACCATCGGCGTCCGACTGCCCACCC
>JAPKZP010000309.1 GCA_026393735.1 Acidobacteriota bacterium | reverse complement strand
GCGCGTTTGTGGGCCAGCAAGGGGGCAATCGGCCGCGCGAATGGACTGGTGGCCGCGTTCATCGGCGCACCTCCCCTTCCGTGGGAGCCACCGAGCGCGGGATGACCATCGTCCCGGTGCGGATGTACTTCAAGCAACGGCAAGGTCAAGCTGGCGATCAGCCTGGCCAAGGGCAAGAAGGACTACGACCGCCGGGAGACCATCAAGCGCCGGGAGACGGATCGCGAAACACGGGCCGCGATCAAAGAGCGCGGGCGCTAGCGCGCTTGCGGCGTTCTCCGAGCGGATGCTAGCATTCAACGTCTTGGGCCACGCAGCAGACCGGCGCGGCGCTGGGCGGACAGACCCCCAGGGAGACTTACGACATGGCGGTAGCGGATACCAGGCCGGCGATGCGCACCATGCAGGTGCCGATGCTGGACCTTCAGGCGCAGTACCGGCCCATCCGGGATCAGATCATCGAGGTCGTGACGCGGGTCTGCGACAGCCAGCGATTCATCATGGGGCCGGAAATCGAGGGCCTCGAGCGCGAACTGGCGGCGTTTCTCGGCGTGAAACACGCCGTGGGCGTATCGTCCGGCACGGACGCCATCCTGCTGGCCATGATGGCGCTCGGCATCGGGCCTGGCGACGAAGTCATCACCAGCACCTACTCGTTCTTTGCGACGGCTGGGTGCGTGGCGCGCCTGGGCGCGACACCCGTGTTCGTTGACATCGACCCGGTCACCTACAACATGGACCCGGCCGGCGTCGCGGCGGTGATGACGCCGCGGACGAAGGCGATCATTCCGGTTCACCTGTACGGCCAGAGCGCCGATCTCGACCCGATCGTCGAGCTTGCCACACGGGCCGGCGTGCCGGTGATCGAGGATGCGGCCCAGGCGATTGGCGCGCGCTACAAGGGCCGCCTCGTCGGGAGCATCGGCCGGCTTGGCTGCTTCTCGTTCTTCCCCAGTAAGAACCTGGGTGCGTTTGGCGATGGCGGCCTCGTCACGACGAACGACGACGATCTGGCGGCCGTGCTGCGGCGGATGCGCGTGCACGGTGCGGACCGGCAGTACTACCACCGCGTGATCGGGGGGAACTTCCGCCTCGATGCGCTCCAGGCCGCTGTGCTGCGGGTGAAACTGCCGCACCTGGCCGGCTGGACCGAGGCCCGGCGCCGCAATGCCGCACGCTACGACCAGTACTTCGCGGACCTCGGGTTGACCGACCGGGTGACGCGGCCTGTGGCGCTCGCCGATCGCTACCACATCTTCAACCAGTACATCGTCCGGGTGCCGGACCGGGACGCCGTGAAGGCGCACCTCGAGTCGCGCGGCGTCGGGTGCGCGATTTACTACCCGGTCCCGTTCCACGAACAGGAGTGCTTCGCGTTTCTCGGAGCGGCGGGCACGGGCTTTCCGCACGCGGAGTCTGCGGCGCGCGAGACGCTGGCGCTGCCCATCTACGGCGAACTGAACGCCGACCAGCAGCGCTACGTGGTCGACGTGATGGCCGAGGCGCTGAACCGGGCCGCCTGAGCAGCCCCCCGACCGATCCAGAGGAGCCGCCGCGTGAAGATTCAAGCTGCCGAACCATCCCTGCCGACACGGAGCCGGTGGGTCCCGTCGAACACCACGCAGATCTTCATCGGGCTGATCCTCGGGATCGTCATTGGCTACGTCTGGCCGTCGTCCGACGTCGGCGGCGTCCACGTCGCCGGCTACGGCGAGCAGATCAAGCCGCTTGCCGACACCTTCCTGCGGATGATCAAGATGATCATCGCGCCGCTGCTGTTTTCGACGCTCGTCGTCGGCATCGCCGGCACGGGTGACCTGAAGGCGATGGGGCGGATCGGGCTGAAGGCGATCATCTACTTCGAGATTGCCACCACGATTGCGCTCTTCCTCGGCCTCGCCCTCGTCAACCTGTTCCAGCCCGGTGCCGGCATCCAGCTGCCGAACATGGCGGTGGACACGCTCCGGACGCTTCAGGAGACCAAGGCGCACAGCGGATGGGACATGCTGGTGTCGCTCTTCCCGACATCCGTCGTGGACGCGATGGCGAAGGGGGACATCCTGCAGCTCGTCGTCTTCTCAATCTTCTTCGGCATCGGCATCGCGGCGATCGGCGAGAAAGGCAAGCCGCTGGTGGATGTGCTCGAGAGCACGGCGCAGACGATGTTCAAGTTCACCGGCTACGTGATGATGTTCGCGCCGATCGGGGTCATGGCGGCCATTGCCGCGACCGTGGGCAAGATGGGCCTCGGCATCCTGCTCGTCCTCGGCAAGCTGGTGCTGCTCATGTACGGCGGGCTCGTCGTCTTCGCGGTCATCGTGATCGGCGGCGTGTTGTACCTGATCCGCGTGCCGTTCCTGAAGTTCATCATCGCCGTGAAGGAGCCCTTCCTCATCGCCTTCACCACCTCGAGCAGCGAAGCCGCGCTCCCCAAGGCGCTCGAGATCATGGAACGGTTCGGCTGCCCGAAGCACATCGTCAGCCTGGTGCTGCCGACGGGCTACAGCTTCAACCTCGACGGCACCACGCTCTACCTCTCGCTCGCCAGCGTGTTCGTGGCGCAGCTGTTCGGCGTGCCGATGACCTTCGGCCAGCAGCTCATCATGATGCTGACGCTCATGCTCACCAGCAAGGGCGTGGCCGGCGTGCCGCGCGCGGCGCTGGTCGTGCTGACGGCGACGCTGGCCCAGTTCAAGCTGCCGCTCGAGGGTGCGGCGATCCTGCTCGCCATCGACCAGATCATGGACATGGGGCGGACCGCCGTGAACGTGATGGGGAACTGCATTTCGACGGCGGTCGTGGCGCGCTGGGAAGGCGTGTTCGACGACGAGAAGATGAAGGCGTTCGTGGCGGGAGGCAAGGCCGTCTGATGCCGGG
>JAPKZP010000432.1 GCA_026393735.1 Acidobacteriota bacterium | reverse complement strand
TTCCCTTCCGGCAGCTCGGGAATGGCATCCGGCGGCCGGAGCCGGAGCGGGTAGGGACGCCGGAACGAACCGTACTGCTTCTCCCACCACTGTGCCTCGTCGGTCGTGTTGATCAGCGAGTACACCGCGCCGGGCACGACCGGCACGTCCGTCCTCCCCGCAAGCTCGACCACGGGGAGGGTATGCAACGTTTCCTCGGTCACCCACTGGTCGCCGCTCGTCAGCGTGATTCCGAGCACGTCGACATCCGGTGACTGGAGAAACACCAGGATGGATTGGATGTCCGTCGTCGCAGGCCCCCGGGCATCCTGGTCGACGATGACCTTCCGGCGCTGGGCGGCCGCCGAATCAGCGACCACGAGCAGCAGGACGCAGGCTAGTGCAACACGGAATCGAGACACCGTAGACATGAAGCACCTTCCATCAGATCGGCGTGTAAGGAGGCCGCTACGCTGGCGACATGGCGCACGGCGTCGATAGCCCCGCTGTGTGTCGCGACCGCTGGGGCGACGATCGGGCTCCGTCACGGCAGGCCAGGAGATGGCCCTAGCCTCCGGTATACGCTCTCGCGATGACGAACAACGCCAACATGTAGCAGGCGAACATGCCGCCGAGATACAGCCGTGCGCGGCTGTTGGCGCCGCGGAACTCCTTCCAGACGAAGACGCCCCAGAGCGCCGCGACCATCGGAGACGCCTGGCCGATGGCGTAGGAGATGGCCACGCCGACCAGGCCTGCGGCTACGAAGTTGAGCACCGTGCCGGTGCCCCACACCGCGCCACCGAGCAACCCGAGAATGTGGTCCGTCGCACGGGTGCGGAAATACCCGCTGAAGTCGACAGGGGCTCCAACGAGCGGGTGTTTCATGAAGTACACGTTCACCACGAAGCAGCACAACAGCGATCCGAGGGTGAAGAACACCGCAATGCTGTAGGCGGTCAGCGGATGACCCGCCGTCAGCGCGCGGGTCACGAACGGCGCGAAGGCACCCATCAGGACGCCTGAGATCAGGCAGACCACGATGCTCTTGCGCGAGACCGACGACCCTCGTGAGGCGAGGTTGCTGTACGCTTTCCCGTCCAGGATGACGGCCAGGATGGCGAGCGCCACTCCAATCGCCAGCATCAGCGGGTCGCCCTTGGGCTGCAGCGCGTAGCTGAGGATGACGCCGACCACCAACGCGATGCCGATCGAGACCGGAAAGGCGATCGCCAATCCCGCCATCTCAATGCCCGCCACGAGCAGCAGGTTGGCGATGTTGAAGATGAACCCGCCGACCATCGCATAGGCGATGTTGCTTCCGTCGGCCGCCCGGACGTTGTTCATGAAACTGCTGGCATCGTTGCCCGTCGAACCCAGCGTGAAGGCGAAGACCAGCGAGATGATCAGGATGCCGAACGCGTAGTCCCAGTAGAACAGCTCGAAGCGATAACCTTTGGTGAGCTTGTACGTATTGGCCCATGACCCCCAGCAAATAGTGCTCGTGATCATCATGATGAGGGCGATGAGGAAACTCTCAGGCACAAACATGGTCGTGTGCTCCGTTGAAGGGCGCTTGTTCAGGC
>JAPKZP010000735.1 GCA_026393735.1 Acidobacteriota bacterium | reverse complement strand
TCCGATCGCGGGACGTGCCCGCGGCGCCATGGCGTATTGGGACCACGAGCGGCGTAGCGGTCGTTCATCGTGGATTTCGGGCACACCGCCAATCGCGGCGAGGGCACCATGGCCGGCACACCCACGGGCGGAGAGGACGCCAACCTCCGAGAGACCCGAGCGACCGAGTCCGCACCCGATCCGCCCTGCCGTCGCAGGGAACGCCCGCCCCAGGAGGAGGCACGGCGCTGAGCGGATCTCATGCGCCGGACGTTCGGTCGTGACGTTCTGGCCTGTCCGCGCTGCGGGGGGCGCCTGCGGCTGATCGCGCTCATTGACGACGAGGCCGTCATCGAGCGCATCCTGCGGCATCTCGGCCTGCCGACCGAGATCCCCGCCTCTCAGCCGGCGCGGGCACCGCCGCTGATCAAGACCTGCTCGTTCAACCAGGATCAGGACATCGCTGTACTCGACTCGTACGCGTGAGTCGCTGTGCCGGAGGTCCGCCCGGGCTGGCGTGCCATACTCGGGTCCACAATGACGGACGTGGAAGACTTCTACTTCCTGCTCCAGGACGACGGCGGCATCGTTGGGCCCTACTGAATCCCCTTTGCGACCGCGGCGCGGATCGTGCCACCAATGCCGTTCACGCGTGCCCTGACCTCTGCGACGTTGATGGTCTGCACCTTCCGGTCTTCCATGACGACGCGGCCCTGGACGATGACTGAGCGCACGTCGCCTGCGTGGGCCGCATAGACGAGGGCGGCATAGACGTCGAAGAACGGGACCATTCGCGTCGTGTCCCGGTCGATGAGGATCACGTCGGCGAGCTTCCCCACCTCGATCGAGCCGATGCGATCCTCCATGTGCAAGGCGCGCGCCCCGCCGCGCGTGGCCATCTCGACCACGTCGACCGCCGGCATGACGTTGCGGTCGTGGTTGTCGAGTTTGTGGAGCTTGGCGACGTAGCCCAACTGGCCGATCACGTCGAGGGTGTTGCCGCTCATCGGGCCGTCGGTGGCGAGCCCCACACGGACGCCCTGCTTGAACATCTTGAGTGCCGGCGCCACGCCCTTCGCCGACTTGATGTTGGCGACCATCGCATGGGCGACGCCCACGTCGCGCGCCTTCAACAACGCGATATCACTGTCGGTGACGAAGATGCAGTGGGCCGCCAGCAGTCGGCGACTCAGCAGGCCAATGGCATCCAGGTACTCCACTGGCGTCTGGTTGCGCTGCGTGCGGAACCGCGCGACCTCGTCGGTCATCTCGGCGACGTGCATGAGGATTGGCGCATCGAGCGCCTCGGCCTCCCTGGCGACCTGCTGCAGGTGGTCGGCGTCGAGGGAGTAGGGCGCATGCGGCGCGAACGCCGGCGTGATCAGCGGATCACCTCGGTACTGGGCGATGAACGTCTTCGTGTACGCCAGCCCTCCGTACGGTTCCGGCGCGTCGGGAGCGGGGAAATCGACAATCGTCTCGCCGAGCACGGCGCGCATGCCGATCGCCTTCGCGCCGCGGGCGACCTCATCTTCGAAGTAGTACATGTCGGCAAACGTGGTGACGCCGCCCTCGACCATCTCGATCATGCCGTGCAGGCCACCCCAGTACACGAGGTCGCGATCGACCAGGGCCTTCTCGAGCGGGAAGATCAGCTTCCGCAACCGGTCGGGGACGTCGTCGCCGAGCCCGCGGAACACGGTCATCGACGCATGCGTGTGCGTGTTGATCATGCCGGGCATGACGATGGCGCCACGGGCGTCGATGGTCCGGGGTGCGGTGAACTGCACGGCGATGGCGGCAGGACCGACGGCGACAATGCGCCCGCCCGCGATGACGACCGCGCCGTTCTCAACGATCTCCTTGCCGTCGTTCATCGTGACGACATATCCGTTGGTCACGATCAGGTCGGCGGCCTGTCGTTCGCGGGGTTGCTGGGCTACACCCGGCATGGCGCACGTCAGCAAGGCCACGCTGGCCGTGAGCACCCCGACGCGGAACGGTGAACGGTATGGAATCGTCATGAGAGCTACCTTTCAGATGAAGACGGCACAGGGCCGGAGCGCTTCGCGCCCCCGGTCGCGCTCGCCCGCTGCCTGTCGAGGAATCGCTCCAGTGCGTCGGGGTTGAAGCGGGCCACGCTGAAGGGCTTCGGAAGCGCAGCGTTGAAGGTCGTCGCCTTCAGGCGTCCGCGACCGTCCGACAGGAGCAGGATGGTCTCCCGGCGCCCGCGCGCCGTGCCGAAGCTGCTGAACTCGAATCCGTACTGCCTGTCGCGGTACGCGACCTGCGGCCACGCCCCGGGCTCGCCAACCACCGCGACCGCCCGGACGAAGTAGTCGCGCTCGGTCGCTGCCTGCTGCAGCGCACCGCCCACCGGGAACCGGTAATGGAACGCCGCATCGTCCGCACCTGCTGCGCGGTAGATGCGGCCCGACCACGTCAGCGCCGCGGCGCCAGTGTGCCGCTCGGGTCCGGTGAACAGCGTGATACCTCCCTCGCGCGCCGTTCGCGCGGCCTCGATGAGGCGATCGATGTCGGCCTTCGGCAACTCGATCTGTTCGGGGGCGGCGTCGGGGAAATCGGTTTCGTCGAGGAGGCCGTCCGAGAATCGGCGCACGTGAATCGTGTGGTCGGTGGCGCGGCCGCACACCCAGAGCAACGATCGGTACTTGGTCGAAGCGCGCATGTAGTCGCGGCAGTCACCACACCCGCGCGAATCGCCGCACGACTGCGAGTAGAAGGCGATGAACTGCACCCCGCGACGCGCCACCTCAGCACCAAAACGGGCGGCCACATGGTTCACCACCGACACCTCGCCGTGTACCGCTTCCGGCACGCCGTACTCGGTGTTGCCGCCGACCACCACCTGCTCGGCCGCTCCCGGGGGGGTAACGACCGTGGCTGCGCGCACCTGGTATTTCGAGATCACCGGGTTGGTGCCTGCCTGTGCCGCAGCATCGAGCGCACGCCCGATGCGACCCACCAGCGCCGCATCATCGAGCCGCACGGGCGAGTCCGATGCCATCCGCCATTCGGTCGCGCGTTCCGGCGTCGGTGCGCAGGCCGACAACGCGGTCGCGCTGAGCAGCGCGCAGAGCCAGGCACGGGTCCCTTGACGAAGGCAACAACGCGACAGCATGTCTTGCCCCTCCCTCCCCACTGCGACGAAGCCGACCGCCGGATCGAGGAACCAACTGACGTGTGCGCTGGCTGAAGGATCGACGCCGGGCATTTCGAGACGCTCATGGCGCCCGACACCCGTCAAGGCGCCAGCGATCACGGATCTTCTCACAGGTGTCCCAGGCGCCCGCACGACACCGCGTGCCGTGTCCGCCCGGTGACGCCAGGACGCCCGCCCAGCGGGTTGCCTCCTCCGTCGGTATAGCACGACCGGCTGGCGCTGTCGTCGGGGGGATTCCCGCACATGCCGCCAGAGCACGTGTCCGCGGTGCACGGGTTGCCGTCGTTGTACTCGCGGTCGAACTGACAGTGCTTCTGGGCCTGAAGCTTCTCGACCAGCGGAACGTTCACGCTGCCGGCGGCAAGAGCGAGAGCCGCGAGAGCCAGAATCAGGACGCGCCGGGTCAACTTGCCGCACCTCCTGTGTTCGCGGACAGCCGCGCGCCAGTGACTATCGCGCCGACCCGGGAGCCTGTCAAGCGGATGTCCCTCGCTCCCAGTACGCGCCAGGCAGATACGTGCCGAAATACCACGTGTGACCCTCGAGATCCCTGGCCATGTAGCCCCGCGACCCGTACTCCTCGTCCTGCAGCTCTTGGACGATCACCGCGCCCGCCGCCTTCGCGCGCGCAGTGCGCGTCGGGATCGCCCACGCGCGCACGCCTCACCCACGTGCCTGACAACCGCGCTGCAATCAGAGGAGAAGAGCACTATGGAC
>JAPKZP010000668.1 GCA_026393735.1 Acidobacteriota bacterium | reverse complement strand
CAAGGAAGGCGAGTGGGTCACGATCTCGAGTCGTCAGCGGACGCTGTACGTCGGCCGTGCGGTGTATGCCCCGGCGCGGCTGCTGCGGTTCATGGCCGGCGAGCCGGTGGAGTTGTCGCCGACCGAGCGGCCGCGGTTCGAGCGGCTGGCCGTGTACTACCGCGAGTACCGCCGCATCCTCGAGAGCGTGGACGCGTCGGGATTCGAGAGCCTCCAGGATCTCGGCCATGCGATCCGGTACGGCGAGTTGCGCGACGACCCGCTCCGCGCCGAGGAGTTCGTCAATCGCTGTTTCGACATACGGTCCGAGGGGCTCGTGCAGCGGCTGCTGGAGACGACGCTGGGCATGCATCTCACGAACAAGACGGCCTTCGAACGGCTGTCCTCCGGGCGCAAGGTGCGTCTCTTCCGACTGGCGGCGGCGACGTGCCGGCGCCAGGCCGTGTCGGGGTATCACGCCGGCGCGTTCGTGATCGGCGGCCTGCTGGACCCTCGCTCGCCGGCGTCATTCTGGGAGCACTTCCAGCCGGACGAGATCGCGTTCCTTATCAACGAGTGGGTGCTGCACCAGAAGTATCTGGACATCATCGAGACGATTGGCGAGAAGCACATCGCCCGGGCGCGCGAGATCATCCTGGCCGGAGGTCTCAGCACCCTGCCGAGGCTGGCCACCGCCGCGGCCGATTTCATGCCGCTGAAGCTCAGCCGGATCGACCTCGCAGGCGTACGCCGCGCGGTGCCGGACGGCGCCGATGCGCAGACGGCCGACGTCATCGATCTCCTGCGACGTCCGTACGGGGCGTTCTTCGACTTCAGCGACCCGTACAGCGTCGGCCGGCTGCACCGCATCTGCGAGGCCGAGGGGTTGCCGATCCCCGGGCCGGGTGATATCTAATCCCGCCCGAGCGGCCCGACAGATGTGACGGCGATGCCTGGCCGGCGCGGCCTGATCTGCGGCTACTTCACCGGTGCGGCCACACGCTCCAGGTCCGCGGCGGCAGCCGAGACGAGCGCGGCCTCGCGCTCGAGGGCTCCGGCCGCGCGCACGACCTCCGCTTCGGCTTCGGCGAAGCGGGTCTGCTCGATGCCTTCCCGCACGCCGGGCAGCGTCTTGACGCCATAGCCCGTGTAGAACCCGGGCGCGTAGATCAGGTGCCGGTACCACTCGCGATGGGGCAACCCCGCGGGGTCAAGCAACTGCCGCTCACTCTGCATCAGCCTGGTATTGACGGCTTTCACCACATCGGGGTGCTGCGCCAGTTGCGGACCGGCCCCGGCGAGCGCCTTCGTGTAGCGCTGTGCGCTCACGGCGAGCGCTGCGACGGCGTTTTCGAGCGGCGCGAAGTTGATCGCCGGCGGCACATCCGCACGTGGTGGCGCCACCGTCGGGCGGCGCGGGTCGTTGGTGGCGGCGAAGACGCCGTCGTCGATCTGCCGGTTCCGCTCGGTCGCGGCCGCCTGCCGCTGCTTCAGGAGGGCCTGCACGTCCTTCACGTAGCCGTCCACCGTGTCGGCCATGGTCGCGAACTCGAACGGCAGCAGGTCGGCGCCCGCCAGCCGGATGACGGCGGTCCCCACCGTCTGCGCGAGCACGCGGCCGTAGACGAAGTCCGTGTCCTGGAACGTCGTGTAGTGATAGAAGTCGTCGTAGATCGAGTGATAGATCCCGTCCGGGTCTTCTCCGCCGAAGCCGAGGTTGAGCGTCGGGACGCCGTTGTGCTGCAGGAATGGGGTGAAGTCTGACCCGGACCCGAGTGCCTCGATGTGCAGGTTCGCCCGCGACCGGGCCTCGGCACGCTCGTCGGCGGTTCCCGCGGCAATCACGCCAGCCTGTGCGCGCTTCCACACGCTGACCTTGGCCTCCGGATCATCAATCGCTCGCGCCACGCCGTTGATGAACGCCTCGAGCGTGTGCGATCCCGACATGTCGAGCAGGCCGCGCCCGTTGCTGTCGGTATTGATATAGACGGCGGCGTGCTTCTCCAGTTCAGCGCCGTGCGCTTCGACCCACTCGGTCGATCCCAGCAGCGCAGGCTCCTCGCCGTCCCAGGCGGCGTACACGATCGTGCGTTTCGGCTGCCAGCCCTGCTTGCGCAATTCGCCCAGCGCACGCGCTTCTTCGAGTTCCGCTGCCAGGCCCGCCACGGGGTCGGCCGCGCCGTTGACCCAGGCGTCGTGATGATTGCCGCGCACGATCCATTCGTCCGGCCACGTCGACCCCTGGATCTTCGCGATGACGTCGTAGAGCGGCTTCGTGTCCCAGTTGAAGGCGAGCTTCAGGTGCACCGTCGCCGGTCCCGGGCCCACGTGATAGGTGATCGGCAGCGCACCCCGCCAGTCGGCAGGCGCCACCGGTCCCTTCATCGCCGCGAGCAGCGGCTGGGCGTCTCCGTAGGAGATCGGGAGCACCGGGATCTTCGTGATCGTGCGCGCGTCCTTCAGGGCGAGACGCGTCGTGCCGGGCGTGGCGCCGACACCCGGCGTGAGCGGATCGCCGGGGTAGAGCGGCATGTCCATCACGCTGCCGCGCTGCACCCCGTCCTTGTTCCGCATCGGCCCGTCCGGAAACACGTCCCCTTCGAAGTACCCATCGTCGCGCGGATCCGAGTAGATCAGGCAGCCGATCGCGCCGCGCTCGGCCGCCACCTTCGGCTTGATGCCCCGCCACGACGCCCCGTACCGGACGATGACGATGGCGCCCTTGACGGAGATGCCGAGCCGATCGAGCTGTTCGTAGTCCGATGGCCGTCCGTAGTTCACGTAGACCAGCGGGGCTGTGACGTCGCCGTCGGTCGAGTACGCGTTGTACGTGGGGAGCTGCTCGGACTTCTGGCCGGACGTCGGGTCGACGGCGAAGGCGGGCTCCTCGAGCTTCGCCACGAATCTCGACGGCGTCACCATCTCGAGGAGGCGTTCCTTCGGTGTGGGGAAGAGCACGTCGAACTGCTCGATCGCGGCGTCCCAGCCCCACTGCCTGAACTGCGCCGCCAGCCACTCGGCGTTGTCCTTGCCGTACGGCGAGCCCACGTGATGCGGGCGTGCGCTGAGGCGCCGGTCGTACTCACGGATGTTCGCGGGCTGAGGCAGCGCGCGGAATGCCGTCTCCCACTTCTCTCCGGAGGCAGGCGGCTCCTGCGCGGCGGGTTGCGACGCGGGCAGCAGAACGAACAGTGCCAGGGAGACCGGCAGAGCAGATCGGCGGTTCAGCATGGAAGGGTCCTCGGGTAACGGGTGAAGGCCCATCTTCGCACACCCGAGGCCGAATCGTACGCCGATGCCGGTCGGTCTACCGGCCCAGCGCCTTCTTCATCGGGGGAATCAACGCGTCGAGCGCCGACAGGGTGAAGTCGCGCGTGAAATCGCCAAGCTTGGCCCGTTCCCCCTTCCGCGGGCCGTCCTGGATGATGCCCCAGGCGATGTACGAGCAGGTGTACTTGTCGCCCGACCCGGTCGCGTTCGCGCGCATCTCGATGGTGGCGCCGGGATACTGGCGTTGCACGTAGGCCGGGTACAGCGCCCGATACTCGGCGAGGATGTCCTCGGCGGTCCGCACCGGCTTGGCCGTGCTCCCGCCGGCAGGCGGCCGCGAGCCGGAGGGCGGCTCGGTCTTGACCGGCGGCCCCGTCGTCGTCGGTGCTGGCTCCGGCGGCGGGGCAGTCGGCGGCCGCACGGCCACCGCGCTGAACGAAACCGTGGCGCGCTTGACGTAGCGCTTGACGAGACCCGACACGTCCTGGGTGATGAACGGCGTGTTCTGCTGGATATCGTCCGACAAGAAGATCGCCGTCATCGAATACTCGTGCTCGAGGGTCACCGTGTAGTCACCCGGCTGGTCGACGACGATGTCAGCCATCACCTGGTCCGGGTCACTCGTCGTCTTCAGCAGCCGCCCGTTCACGGAGAGCCGGAACTCGCGGTTCAGCGTCAGCGGCGTCCGGCGCGACTCGCCCTCGAGGATGACCAGCCTGGCGTTCATGGCTTCCATCGACCCATCGATTCGCCCGGCCGGCTGCAGCATCCTGCCGATGACCCGCACGCGCTCCTGCGCGGGGCCGCCGGCGCGCGGCGTCAGTACGATTTCGTCCACGTCGGGGTTCAACGTCAACGTCGCCTGGTCGGCATACATCGTCTTCGCCCAGTCGGCGAACGTGGCGTTGAAGGCGTCGATCAGATCGATCCGCGCATCGAGCCACTTGGAGACGATGACCGTCGCACACCGGTCGTAGAGCGTCCGCTGGATGTTCGGGTCGCTGACCCACCCGTTCTTCTCGAAGCGGAACGATGCCTGGTAGGCCTGCGTCCGGATAAACGTGTCGAGCCGCTCGCGGTCGCCCGGCGTATCGGCAAGACGTCTGGCCAGTTGATCCATGCGCAGGCCGGGCACGAGGTCTTCGCGGCCCTTCACCGAGACGACGCCTCCCGCCAGGTCGGTGCAGTCCTGGAAGGCCGTGACAATCTGGAAGGCGCCTTCGCGCGCCGACATGAGCACCGCGTCGGCAATCTCCGCGGCGATGCCGATGGCCGGGCCAGCCAGCCACGCCAGTTCGGTGCCTGCGCCCCGCAGCACGGCGGCGTTGAACTCGCGGGGATCGATCGTGTCGGCCAGAGCCATCGTGCGGGCGTACGCGGAGTAGACCATGAAGGCCTGGACGAGGCGGTTCACCGGGACCTTCCCCGCGAGGTTCCAGAACGCCCTGCGCATCCGGGCCCAGCGGCCGAGGTCCTCGTTGAGGAATCCGACGATCATCGAGCGCGTGCGGGCAGACGTCTGGCGGCTGAGCGCCGTCAGGAGATCCGCGTCCTGCCTGGCTCTTCCGATGGCCCCGCGGACCGCCGCCGAATCGGTCACACGGCCGTTGACGATGTCGTCGAGGAAGTCGGCGCGCATGCCGACACGCTCGAGGTTGCGAGCCTTGTTGAGGGAGGTCCGCAGACGCTCGGCATGCTTGCGGAGCGCACGGAGGTCGTTGCGCCCGAGATCGCCGAGCACCTCGTCGGCCCAGTGCTGGGCGCTGCCGGCCTCGCCGGCCGTGAAGAACCGCTCGTAGCCCTCGGTGGCCAACGACAGGTCCGTGCTTGTCTTCACCGCCGTATTGGTCGACGGGTTGAAGCGGAACAGCCGGCCGTTGGTGACTTCCTTCGCCTGGCGGAACGCCGGTCCGCCGGCGGAGAAGATGCCGTCGGTCGGGGCGTTGTCGAGCCGCGGATGGCCGTTCGCACGGAAGAAGCTGGCCGCGTCTTCGGCATCCTCGAACGTGTTGGTGATCTGATTGGGCGGGTAGACGTTGGTGCTGGCGACGAGTTGATTGATCTGTGCCTCGGACAGGCCGTTGCGCCGGCCGGCCTGGCGGATGTT
>JAPKZP010000232.1 GCA_026393735.1 Acidobacteriota bacterium | reverse complement strand
GACGGTGCCGGGCTCCGGTCGCACCGTATCGTTCGACGCCCTGCAGCGTACGGGCGTCGGCGTGTCGCGCCTCGGCACGAGCCACGCCGTCGCCATCGGCGCCTGCGCGCACGCCCTGACGCACTTGCCACAGCAGCCATGAGTCACGCATGGGTTATCGGAGCTGTGCCCGGGCGGCGTCTGACAGGTCAGCTCGCCAGCGAACCCGGGGCGTTTACACCTTGACCTTCGAGCCGCGAGCAAACACCATCAACCAAAGAAATCATTAGAGATGAAAAACACCATGACCAGCAGCACTCGCACCGGCCTAGTGATTGTGACTATCGGGATTCTTGCCGCCGGATTGTATCCGTCCTTTGGCGCAAGCCCGGCTTCAGAGCTTCCGCTGGCGCAATATGTGAATCCATTCATCGGAACCGAGCCAAATCCTCACACCCAGTTCGGGTTTGCGTGGGACACCGGGAATGTATTCCCGGGCGCCGTCTGGCCGCGCGGGATGCTGGCGTGGAGCCCCGACACGACCCACGCCGACAACATCGCCGGAGGTTACTGGTATCCGGACCAGGCGATTGAGGGATTCAGCCTGACGCACTTCAGCGGACGCGGCGTGCCCTGCCTGAAGGACGTGCCCTTCATGCCGACGCTGAAGCCCGTCACAGGTTCGCCGGGAAATGACTGGGCACGATTCGCGGCCACCTTTTCGCACACGAATGAACGCGCGTCCGCAGGCTACTACCGCGTTCGCCTGGACGATGGCATCGAGACCGAACTGACCGCGACGCCGCGCACGGGCCTGGCGCGCTTCAGTTTCCCGGCGGATTCACGGGCGACGCTGCTGGTGCGGGCCGATGGTGCCGTGGCCATCAGCGGCAACGAGGTGTCGGGGTTTCATAGCAACGTGATCAGCGGGAAGAAGCGCTCCTTCAAACTGTATTTCGCAGCGGTGTTCGATCGTCCATTCCAGGACATCAGCACGTGGCAGGGGACGACCCTTGGAAGCGAGACAACGGCCAGCGGGACAAGCTCCGGAGCGGTTCTGCGGTTCGATGCGTCGGGGAATCCGGTGGTCCTCGTGCGCGTGGGCATTTCCTATGTGAGCGTGGAGAACGCACGGGCCAATCTCGCCGCGGAAAATCCGACCTGGGACTTTGCTGGAGTCAAAGACAGAGCGGCGGCGGCGTGGAATACGCGTCTGAATCGCGTCCAGGTGGAAGGCGGCACGGTCGCGGCGAAGCAGGTGTTCTACACCGCGCTCTATCACAGCTTCATCCATCCGAATCTGCTGGATGACGCGAACGGTCAATACCCGGGCATGGATGAGAAGATTTATTCCGTTGCAGCCGGCCACCATCAATACCAGAACATTCCGGCCTGGGATCAGTATCGTTCACTCGCGCCGCTCACGGCCATCTTGACTCCAGGCGAGAGCAGCGATGTCATGCAATCGCTGGTCAATTACGCCCTGCAGGATGCGAGCGTGCGGACCAACGGCGGCGGCTTGCCGCGTTGGCAGCAGGTCAACCACAACTCCGGCGGCATGGTCGGGGACGGCGACCCCATTATCATCGCGTCCTCCCATGCGTTCGGCGCCGATCAGTTCGACACGAAAGGCGCGTTGGCCGCGATGGACAAGGGCGCGTCGCAGCCCGGCACGACCTCGGATGGTTTCGAGGTGCGCCAGGGACTGCAGGAGTACCTGACGCTCGGCTACGTGCCCAATGCGCCCAGCGTGACCCTGGAATATGCCAATTCCGATTTCGCCATCGCCCAATTTGCGCTCGCGCTGGGCGATCAGGCAAAACACTCCCTCTATCAGAACCGCGCTCAAAACTGGAAGAACCTTTATCACGAGGGCACCGGCCTGATCCAGCCGCGCAATGTCGATGGCTCGTGGGCGCATGAATTTCAACCCGGCTCGGTGTCAGACATGGCGCAGCCGTTTGTGGAAGCCTCCGCCGAGCAAACCGTCTGGATGGTCAATTTCAATCTCGCCGCATTGATTGAGAAGATGGGCGGCAACGACAAAGCGACAGCCCGGCTCGATCGATTCTTCTCCACCCTCAATGCCGGCATGCGCTCGGAGATGGCCTACATGGGCAACGAGCCGTCCGAAGGCATTCCATGGGCGTACGATTTCACCGGCGCTCCGGCGCGCACGCAGAAGGTTGTCCGCCGCATCCAGGACGAACTCTTCACCGCCAAGCCCAGCGGGCTGCCCGGCAATGACGACGCCGGTTCGCTGTCCTCGTGGTACGTGTTCTCCGCGCTGGGGCTGTACCCGGCAATTCCCGGAGTGGCAGGATTCGCCGTGGGCAGCCCGGCGTTTCCGAAGGCGACCATCTATCTCGAAAACGGCAAGACGATCCAGATTGTGGGCGAACGCGCCGCGCCGGCCAACTGCTATGTGCAACAGGTCACACTGAACGGCCGGACCTGGAACAGCCCATGGGTGACGTGGTCCGCGTTGTCGGCAGGCGGCACCATCAACTTCAGCCTCGGAAACACACCCACTTCCTGGGGACAGGACGCCAGCCAGGCGCCGCCGTCTTTTGACACGGTCAAGCGATGACCGCGACCAACAGGCCACCTGATCACACTGAGTCGCCTGCCGCTCCCGCGTCGGCGGCGGGCCGTTTCCGCTGGATGATTCTCGGCGTGCTGTTTTGCGCGACCACCATCAACTACATGGACCGGTTTCTCCTCGGCGTGCTCAAGCCGACGATTGTCCAGGACTTGCACTGGACGGAAACCGATTATGCCAACGTCGTCTTCTGTTTTCAGCTCGCCTACGCCATCGGCCTCGTCACGGTGAGCCGGGTGGTGGATCGCATCGGCGTGCGCTGGGGCATGGCGTTGGTGGTCGGCATGTGCGCCATCGCTGCAGCGAGCCACAGCTTTGTGAGTTCGGTCATGGGCTTCTGTCTCGCGCGTTTTGCGCTGGGCATCGGCGAATCCGGCTGCTGGCCCGGCTGCGCGAAAGCCGTGAGCGAGTGGTTTCCGCGCAAGGAACGCGCCGTGGGCATGGGCGTAGTGAACGCCGGTTCGTCCGTCGGTGCGACGATCACGCCCCTGGCCGTGCCGCTCATCTTGACACTGGTGGCGTGGCCGTTTGTCTTCCTGTTCACGGCCACGCTGGACGTGATCTGGCTGTGCGTCTGGCTGGTGGGGTATCGCAATCCCGACCGTCATCCGTGGCTGAAGACATCGGAGCTCGCCTACATTCGCAGCGACCCGAATCCGCCGCACGGGACGGTCTCCTGGTTCCAGCTGTTTCGTCATCGTCAGACGTGGGCGTTCCTGCTCGCCAAAGGACTGAGCGATCCGATCTGGTGGTTTTATCTGTTCTGGGTTCCGGGGTTCCTGGCGAAGCAATACAACCTCACGACGGCCAGTGCGGCGGCGTCCGCAGCGGCCATGGCCCTGCCCGTGATGGTCATTTACATCATGGCCGACATCGGCAGCGTGAGCGGCGGCTGGCTGTCGATGCGGCTGATTGGCCGGGGCTGGAGCATCAATGCCGCGCGCAAGACCGTGATGCTCGGCTGCGCCTTGTGCGTCACGCCGGTCTTTCTGGTGTCACAGCCAATCGGCCTGTGGCCGTCGGTCTTCTTGATCGGGCTCGCGGCGGCCTCGCATCTTGGCTTTTCCGCCAACCTGTTCACCGTTGCGACAGACACCGTGCCGAAGCATGCGGTGAGTTCCGTGGCGGGCATCGGCGGCATGGCGGCGGCGGTCGGCGGGATGTTCATTGCCAAGCTCGTCGGCTTCGTGCTCGACACCACGCACAGCTATGTGATCCCGTTCGCCATCGCCTCGTGTGTGTATCTCGTGGCACTGGGGATTCTGCATCTGCTGCTGCCGAGACTCGATCCGATGAAGCTGGAGGGCGCCCAATGAACGCGCACCGCGGAAGGATCCTCCGCCTGCTGCCGAACCGCGTGTGGCGCACCTACTCCGGCGGACTCATACTGGACCGCATGGAACGCCGCGCGGAGCCCGCCGACGGCCCGTTTCCGGAAGACTGGCTGGGTTCGACCGTGCGCGCCGTCAATCCCAACCGTGACGTGAAGGACGAGGGCCTGGCGCGCGTGAGGTCTTCCGGCGGCGAAGCGGTGCTGGCCGATCTCGTCACCGCCGACCCGGAGTACTTCCTCGGCGCAGCGCACGTCGAACGATTCGGCACGAACCCGATGGTGCTGGTGAAGTATCTGGACTCGGCGGTGCGCCTGCCGTTTCAAGTGCATCCCACGGTTGAGTTTTCGCGCCGGCGTCTCGGCGCCGAGAGTGGCAAGACGGAGGCCTATTACATCCTGAGCACGCGGCCCGACGTGACCGAGCCCTACATCTACCTCGGCTTTCAACATCCACCCACGCGCGAGGCACTGCGGCGCATGATCGTGGAGCAGGACATCGCGGCGATGGAACGATGCTTCGAGAAGATTCCGGTGAAGCCCGGCGACGTCTATGTCGTGTGCGGCGGATTGCCCCACGCCATCGGCGGCGGCGTGCTCATGGTGGAAGTCATGGAGCCGACGGATTTCGTCGCACGCGTGGAGTTCACTGTCGCGGGTCGCGTCATCCCTGAGTCCGCGCGGTTCATGAACCGGGACGTGGACTTCGCGCTGGATATGTCTTCTCTTGAACCGCTGCCGGCATCCGCCGTGCAATCCACGTGGCACTGTCAGCCCCGCACGATTGAAGAGAATGCCACGCTGCACCGCGAGGCGTTGGTGGATGGACGCGTGACCGACCGGTTCAGCGTCCTGCGCACCACGCTGACCGGGCGGAGTGCATGGCGCGCACACGGCTTCACGATATTGCTGGTGGTGGAGGGTTCGTGTGACATCGCCACGGCACACGAGCACGCATCACTGTCCCCGTTCGATCGCATCGTCGTTCCGCACGGTTTGGACGCGCTGGACATCACCGGCCCGAACGGGGTCGTCCTGTTGGAGTGTCTGCCGCCAGGAACGGCAACGCATTGAAACGTAGTTCCTTCCCCTCATGGCAGTTGCAGCCGGCAAAACTGCTGTCGTATTCCCGGCGTCACCGGGATGCTATGGCTGAGCTAGGGGTGCCCATAATCTCCAGGCCGATCACGTTGTCAGTGTAAGGCGGCCGCGAAGGCGTCAGCGTCGTTGCGTGCCCTCGGCAGCATCGGGACCCGGGAGGAGGTCGCCTCCCCGATCGACTGGCTGCTCGACACGGAGGCCATCTGACCATGTCTGGATCATCCGGGAGCGACATCGAGGTCTTCTACGACGGCGGCTGCCCGGTGTGCCTGCGCGAGGTCCGAGTGCTCAGGCGGCTGGACCGGCAGGGCCGGATCCGCTTCACCGACATCGACGCACCCGGCTTTCAGGCGTCCGAGGGCAGCCCGGGCTTCGAGGACCTGATGGCACGGATGCACGCCCGGACCTCGGACGGAACCTGGGTGCACGGCGTCGAGGTGTTCCGCCGCCTGTATGCCGCCGTCGGTTTCGGCCCGCTGGTGGCCGTGAGCCGGTGGCCCGGCATTTCGCAGGTGCTCGACTGGGGCTACGCGATCTTCGCGAGGAACAGGACGCGGTGGTTCGGCCGTTGCACGACGAACACGTGCGACACCGGAGCCAAGCCGGCCTGACCGCGCCCCTTCCCGCCATCCACTCCCGTCGTCCTCATCAGAAGCGGACGACCACGCCGGCGGCGACGTAGTGCACCAGCGCGAACGTGTAGACCTCGTCGTTGTCCGCGCCGCCCTCGAGGAAACGGTAGCCGGCCTTGATCGACCACTGCTTGCCCGCGTGCACGAGGATACCCGCGAAGATGTCCTCCGCGCGGCCCTGCGGCGCCGCCAGGGCATCGCCCTCGAGCAGGAACGTGGCTCGCGCACCCAGCCGGCGCTCGAACTTGAAGTTCACGAGCGGTACGGGTCCCACGTTGGTCTTCGCAGCCGACGTCCCGCCGGCTTCAAGCCGGGTTTCGGCATCGCGGACCTTCACGGTGACACCGACACCGAACATCCAGTTCTCCCTCCGGACCGGCTCGTACCGGTAGGTCACGCGATACGAATTGAAGACGTAGAGGCCCGTGGTCGGGATGCCCGGGGCGAAGGTGGCACCCGCAAACGACACCGGCTCGTCGAACGTCCCTGACGCGTGGATCGTCAGCGGCGCGACCAGCGCCGACAGCACATGCTTCGGAGCCAGACGGACGTCGGCGCGCAGGCGCCAGAAGTAGGCGGTGTCGGAGGCGAGATCGTCGGTCAGCGAGAACAACGTGCCCGTGTCGCCCGGGATCCGCACATCGTTGGAGCCGGCAATCGCGGCGCCGTTCTCGAAATCGACGCGCCACCGATCCTGGGCGCTGGCCGCGGAGACAGCGGACAGCAGGAATGCCGACATCAACAACGCGGCTGCGAATCGTGTGCGCATGAGAGTAACTCCAGGGGGACGGGCTATGACGGATCGTACTCATGCCGCGCGGCCGCTCCAACCCAACCGCCCAGAACGATGTCGCGCGGCGTGTGGGGCGGGTCGGACGTCCCGGCACATCCGGCGGCCCGACTACCGGGTCCCGCCGAGCGCGGCCTGGATCGCCACGAACTCGCCCACATTGTCCATCGTCAGCAGGCCCACAACCCGGCCGCCGTGCTGTACCGGCAGGGTATGGCACGCACACTCCTGAAGCCGCTGCATCGCGCTCTCCAGCATGTCCCCCGAATGGACCATCTGGAACTCGCGCCGCATCACCTCGCGGACCGCCACCCCCTGGCCGTGCTGCGGCAGGGCCGTCAGCAGGTCGCCGCGCGTCAGCACCCCCACCACGCGACCGCTGTCGACGACGGGGAAGTCCTGCTGGGAGCCGGCCAGGATGAGCTCGACGGCGCGGCCCAGGCTGTCGGACGGGGCCAGCGACTGGAAATCGGTCAGCATCGCCCGTCCGACGGGGATGCCGCCCAACGCCGACTTCATCTGCACCATACTGGCTTCCTGCGCTGCGCCGATCCACACGAAGAACGCGATGAAGAGCAGGAACGGGTTGCCAATCAGGCCCAGGAAGCCGAAGAGCAGCGCCATGCCCTGGCCGACGTTTGCCGCCAGTTGCGTGGCGCGGGTGTACTCCATGCGCGTCGCCAGCAGCGCCCGCATGACACGCCCGCCGTCCATCGGAAACGCGGGGAGCAGGTTGAACAGCACCAGCCCGGCGTTGACCACCATCAGCCGCTCCAGGAAGGAACCCTGCGCTACGCTCAGTTCGGCGAGAGGGCTGAAGGTGTTGGTGACGACCAGCCAGGCGAACAGGGCCGCGGCAATGACCACGTTGACGGCCGGTCCGGCAAGGGCCACCCGGAGTTCCTGGCGCGGGTCGTCAGGCATCCGCTCGAGCCGCGCCACGCCGCCGATGGGCAGCAGCGTGATGTCCTTTGTCCGGATGCCGTAGTAGCGGGCCGTCAGGGCATGGCCGTACTCGTGCGCCACCACGCACGCGAACAGGGCCAGGATGAACCCCACCCCTGACAGCACGGCCTCCAGGCTGCGGGCTTGCACCCAGTGTGACACCGCCACCCAGCCAATCAGCAGCAGGAAGGTCGCGTGCATGTAGACGCCGATGCCGGCGAACTGTCCGATTTTCCACGACCACTTCATGGCTACCTCGCAAATTGGGGATGCGCTCCTGCATATGACGCGGGCGTTCCAGGACTGGTTCCCACTGGCGGGAACGTGCGTCATAATGCTCCGACTTGGAGTGTCTCTCTCATGCTGATCGCGTTGCTGCTGCTGACGGGTCTGGTGGCTCTTTACTTCGGCGCCGAGTGGCTCGTGCGTGGCGGGGCGTCGCTGGCCGTGCGGCTCGGGGTCACGCCGCTGCTTGTCGGGCTGACGGTGGTGGCGTACGGCACCAGCACGCCGGAACTGATTGTCAGTTCCACGGCGGCTGTCCAGGGCCAGGGCGCCATCGCCATCGGGAACGTGGTCGGCTCGAACATCTTCAACATCGGCGTCATCCTCGGCCTCACCGCGCTGGTCGCTCCGATGCGGGTTCAGCTCCAGCTCCTCAGGTTCGACACACCGGTCATGGCCGGTGTCGCCCTGCTGTTCCTGCTGGTCTTTCGGGATGGGAGCATCCAGCGCTGGGTGTCGCTTGTCTTCCGCGCCGTCATCGTCGTCTATACGGTCGT
>JAPKZP010000700.1 GCA_026393735.1 Acidobacteriota bacterium | reverse complement strand
CGCCGCCGCGGCGCGATTCCCCGCGGAGAGTTCGAGGAGGCCCAGATTCACGTAGGTCGTCACGTCGCGTGGCGCGAGAACCAGCGCTTTGAGAAAGGCATGCCGTGCCTGCTCCGGCCGACCTTCACTGGCCCGACTGACGCCGACGAGGTTGTGAGCGGATGACGACTGCGGATCCAAGGCCACGGACTTCTCTGCAAGGGTGGCGGCCTGCGCGAAACGTTGTCGCAGGAACTCGGCCGCCGCGGCGAAATAGAATGTCCGTGCTGTGTCAGGCCTGAACTGCCGGAGCCGTGCCACCGTCTGGTCCAGTTTCTGGCTCTCGCCAAGGTCGGCATAGATCGACGCGAGCTGTTCCAGCAGCGCGCCTTCGTCGAGTTCGATCGCCCCACGTGGCGTGAGGACGGCAATGGCGTCCTGGAAGGCGCCGCTGGATGCCAACAGCCGTGAGGCGGCAATCCTGATCGTGGAGATTCCCGGCTTCCCCCCGATCATGTCCTTCAGGCGGGCGAGGGCTTCGGCCTGTTGTCCGGTCGCGCCCGCCGCTTGGACGAATCCATCGAGCGCGAGAGCGTCCGTCGAATCGGACTGCAGGGCTCTGGCGTAGTCGCGATACGCCCCCTCGTAGTCGTCAATCTTGAGCAGCATCGTGGCCCGGTCCCGCCACTGTGGTCCGCTGGCGGCTTCCATCGCACGCCGGACCGCCATCGGAGCGCTCCCCGGCTGCAGCAGTGCGCGAAGCATCGACGCGTTGTGTCGGTCGGCTCCAGAGTTCAGCGCACGAGGCCCCGAGAACTCCAGGGCCATGCGATCGTCGGTCTGAGGCGCAACCGCGTCGGCGTAGCGTTCCAACTCCCTCGGCCCCGCGACATACTGCGACAGGAGCGCGAACGGCTCGAGCACCGACGCCTCGCCCAGGTCAGCGGCCACTCCGGACCGCCGCCACGAGGCCGTCAACCCGTCGAGACGAACATCCAACGGGCTGTTCGATGCGACGAGCAGGACGTCGCCTTCTCCAAGCAGCCACATCGTTCCCTGCGGGAAAACCGATCGGAACGTCGCCACGATGGAACGGAGGTCGTGCTCACTGATGTCGTACGTGTGCGCCCACTGGCAGATCACGCCGCCGGGGGCCAGGCGCTCGCGTGCGGCGGCGAAGAACTCCCGGGTGAAGAGCGCGGCGACGCCGGCCATCCAGGGGTTCGATGGCTCAGATACGATGACATCGTACTGCCGGCGCGACAGGAGCAAGTGTGAGCGGCCATCCCCGAGAATGAGATGCGTGCGCGGGTCACGGAGCGCGCCCCTGTTCTGCGCTTTGAAATACTGCGATGCCTGAACGACCTCCGGTGAGATCTCGACGACATCTAGTCGCGCAATCGGGTGGACGAGCGCCGAGGCTGCGGTGACACCGCTTCCCAGCCCGATGACGAGAACCTGCCGAGGGTCCGGATGGAGCAGGAGCGGGAGATGCGCAAGGACCTTCTGCGTGAGCATGTCGCCCGAGCTCGAGGCGTCGATCTTCCCGTCGATCGACATCGAGATCACACCCGTCAGGCGTTTCACAGAGACGGTCGACGCCGCGCCGTCACGGTAGTAGAGCAACTTTCCAGCCCGAAGTGTTGCCATCGGATCGAGCCCGGGTGTCGAACGCCTGGCATACTTGTAGACGCCACTCGCGAGGACGTCCCGATCCCACTGAGGGTTCCACACGATGGGCAGGACCGCCAGTGCCACGACGGCAACGCCGACGACGCGCAAACGGGGTGGCAGCTTCACGCCGGCAATCACGACAGATGCTCCAAGCAGCAGCATCGCGCTGACCAGCTGAAGCGTCGGTTGAAGCGACAGCAGCGGGATCGCGATGAAACCCGCCACCAGAGAACCAGCCAGCGCGGCGAGGGTATTCACCGCGTAGACCATCCCGACACGACGCGCGACGCCCGCTTCACTGCCCAACAGTTCCAACGCAAGCGGAAAGCCGACGCCGAGCCCCAGAGCCGTGGGCACGATCAACGCAGCCACGAGCACGGCGTGCCCGGAAAGCAGCCCGGCCAGCGCCGGGGCCAACTGCGAAAGAGGTTCGGCCAGCAGGCGGGGCACGTTCCGGCCAACGACCGCTGTGCTCCAGCTTGTCACCATTGCCGTGGCGGCCATCGTGATCGAGAGCCAGAGCGCGGGCCGACGGCTCCTCCCAGCCAGCCGCGATCCGATGAGTGATCCGCACCCTATTCCCGCTATGAGCGTGACCAGCGTGGCCGCGAACGCGTACGTCGTTGGTCCAACGAGCAGCGAGAGCACGCGAACCCAGGCGATTTCGTAGACCAGCGTCGCAAAGCCGGAAAGGCCGAGGACGACCGCGACCATCGTCAGAGCAGCGGGTGGTTCGATCGGCAGGTCCGGGCGCGGAGCCTGTGACCGGCGTTTGACCGCCCGGGGGCGTGATGTGTGGGCCGGATCCACATTGG
>JAPKZP010000431.1 GCA_026393735.1 Acidobacteriota bacterium | reverse complement strand
TGTCGCCGATTGGCGGTCATCTGTCCGACCGGCTGAGCCGGAAGTGGCTGATCGCGGCCGGCTGGATCGTCTATGCCGCCGTCTATGCGGGGTTTGCCGTAGTGAGCACCCGCACGGGGCTGCTGGCGCTGTTTCTCTGTTACGGGTTCTACTACGGCCTGACCGAGGGCGTCGAGAAGGCCGTCGTGGCCGATCTCGCCCCTGCCGAGGCGCGCGGCACGGCATTTGGCTACTATCACGCAGTCGTCGGGTTCGGCGCCCTGGCGGCCAGCCTCCTGTTCGGCGTCATCTGGAAGACGGCCGGGGCGCCCACGGCCTTCGGCGTCGGGGCCGCGCTCGCATTGGTCTCGGCCTTCCTGCTCGCGCCGCTGCGGTTGCCAACCCACCGATAGCCTATAATCGAGTGATCCAATGACGAAGATTCTTGTCACCAACGATGATGGTGTCCGTTCCGAAGGGCTGATCGCCCTGGCGGATGCGCTGAAGCCCCTGGGCGAGGTCGTGGTGGTCGCCCCCGCGAAGGAAGCGAGTGCCGTCGGCCATGCGTTGACGTTGCACTACCCGTTGCGCCTCGAGGAACTCGAACCAGGGGTGTATGCGGTTGATGGGACGCCGACCGACTGTGTCAACATCGCCGTCGCCGTCGTGTTGAAAGGGTTGCCCGACCTTGTGGTGTCCGGCATCAACAACGGCTGGAACCTCGGCGACGACATCACGTATTCGGGGACGGTGTCGGGCGCGCTGGAGGGCGCGCTGCTGGGCGTGCCGAGCCTTGCCGTGTCGCTCAAGCGGACGCGCGCGCGAATGGATTTCGGCGAGGCTGCAAGCGCGGCGGCGCGGGTCGCTGCGATGGTCATCGCAAAAGGACTGCCGCCCCGGACATTTCTGAACGTCAACGTGCCCAAGGTGGTGCGGCACGGGTTCCGGGTCACGGTGCAGGCGAAACGCAATCACGTGACGTCGGTCAGCGAGCGTGTCGACCCGAAGCACCGGCCGTACTACTGGATAGACGAGGCACAGGACGAGTGGGAGACGCACGACCGGTCGGACTACCAGGCCGTGCGTGACGGATACATCTCGGTGACGCCGCTGCAGCCCGATCTGACGGCCTACGATGCGCTGGGGCTCGTCGAGCGGATGCTGAAGGCGCCAGCGAGGCGCAAACGGGCCGCACCGAAGAAGAGCTTGGTAACGCCCGCACCCTCCGCAGCCCGGGAGCGTCAGCCCCCGGGTCGCCCAAGGCACACTCGGAAATGACTATTGGAATCACGCACGAGTGGGGTAAGATAACAAGACGTCGGGGCGTGGCTCAGCCTGGTAGAGCACTCGGTTCGGGACCGAGGGGTCGGTGGTTCAAATCCACTCGCCCCGACCAACATATCGCACGAAGAAGCCAGCACATGCTGGCTTCTTCCACGTACGGCCTGCCGAACCTCTCCGCCTGAGCGGTCGGAGGTCTCAACCGGAGGCCACGTCCCCAGCAGGGCGCATGGTCTCCGGTCTCGATGGGCGCTGAGCTACTTGATGCGCGCGACCGGCCTGCCGCTGTACATCTGGAGCGTGACCTCGTAGGCCTTGCAGAGGTCGATCTTGGTCCACACCGTGGAATGGCCCTCTTCGTCCACGACCTTGAAGTCGAAGAGGCACTCCGACTCCTCGCGCGGGAAGTGGATGG
>JAPKZP010000042.1 GCA_026393735.1 Acidobacteriota bacterium | reverse complement strand
GTATCCGTTCACGTGTCGCGGCTGTCCGTTGACGGTCACCGTCTCGTTGCCGTCGCCAATCGTGTCGAACACGGTGCGATCCGGATCGAGTTGCTCGCGCTGCTGGTCGTAATACGCCACCTGGACGTTGGCGCCCTGCCGCACCTCGCCCGCGTCCGGCTCGAGCTCGCCGATCAACATCCGCAGGAGCGTGGTCTTGCCCGCGCCATTCGGGCCGATGAGGCCGACGCGGTCGCCGCGTACGATCCGCGCCGAGAAATCGCGCACGACCGCCGCGCCGCCGAACGCCTTGTCGACGCCCTTCGCGTCGAAGACCATGCGCCCCGACGCGTCAGCCATCTCGACCTGCATCCGCACGGTCCCCAGTTGCTCGCGCCTGGCGGCACGCTCCGCGCGCATGGCCATCAGCGCTTTCACGCGGCCCTCGTTGCGCGTCCGCCGCGCCTTGACGCCCTGCCGCAGCCACACCTCCTCTTCGGCCAGCTTCCTGTCGAACTTCTCCCGCTGGAGAACCTCGTTCGCGAGCCACTCCTCCTTCTTGCGCAGGAACGTCGCATAGTCGCCCGGCCATGACGTCAGCATGCCGCGGTCGAGTTCGATGATGCGCGTGGCGAGCCGCTGGAGGAAGGCGCGGTCGTGCGTCACGAACAGGACCGCGCCCTGGTAGTCGGCGAGGAAGTCCTCGAGCCAGGTGATCGCGTCGATGTCGAGATGGTTGGTCGGCTCGTCGAGCAGCAGGAGGTCTGGCTGCGCCACCAGCGCGCGCGCCAGGAGCACGCGCCGCCGCCACCCGCCAGACAGCGTGTCGACAACGGCGTCCGCCGGGAGGTTGAGGCGGGCCAGCACCGTCTCGACGCGCTGCTCCAGGCGCCAGCCGTCCCGCTCCTCGAGTTCGTGCTGCAGGCGGCCAAGCTTCTCGAGCGAGGCCTCCGTGCCGTGCTCGGTGACCGCGACGGCCGCGTGATGGTAGGCCATCACCAGGTCGCCGAGGTCGCCAGACCGCGCCGGAGTCGGCCGCATGATCACCATTGCGAATCTGCAGCAGCGTCGACTTGCCGGTCCCGTTGCGGCCGATCAGGCACACGCGCTCGCCGGGCTCGATCTGCAGCGACACCTCGTCGAGGAGCGGCAGATGGCCGAAGGCAATGGAAACACGGTCCAGCGCGACCAGCGGCATCCCGCGAGCGTACAGGAACCCGCCCTCTGCTCGTTAGAACATCCGATCGAACCAGGCGTCCTCGATGATCCGGACCTTCTTCGTGAACGTCTTGCCTCCGGCGGCGACACTGACGTCGTACTCGCCGATGTCGGCCGGGAGCGTGCCGCCAAACGTCGGGATGGGCGGCGGAGCCTGCTCGCTCGTCGATTCGCCGCCGCCGCGGCGCCCGCGGCCCGTCTGCGGCGCCTCGGCCTGGCCCGGGATGGTCACCGGCGTGGCCCGCATGTTCCACAGCACCTGGTTGAGCCCCGCCGCGTTCGGACCCTTCGTCTCGGCCACGACGCGCGAGCCCTGCATAATCTTCACCGTCACGTCGCCCTGGGCGGCCGCCTTCAGGTAGTAGTTGATGACAATCCCGTTCGGCTCACTCTGGCCGTTGAAGTTGGTCGTGGCCGACTCGTTCTCGCGGCGGACCACCCAGCGCACCTTTGATTCGACGTCGAACAGGTAGAAGTCCTGCGCGAGCGTTGTGTCGTTGATCTCCTCGAGGGCCGAGATGTCGGTGATGTAGATCCCGCGGCCGTGCGTCGCCACGATCAGGTCGTGCTCGCGCGGGTGAATCTGGATGTCGTGCACGGGCTGCGTCGGCATCCCGTTCTTCATCTCCTGCCACGTCCTGCCGCCGTCGATCGACACGAACAGGCCGAAGTCCATGCCCACGAACAGCAGGTTCGGGTTGTACGGATCCTCGCGGATCACGTTCACCGACTTCGCCGGCAGGTTGCCCGCGATCGACGTCCACGTCTGGCCGAAGTCCGTCGTCTTGTAGACGAACGGCCGGAAGTCGTCGTTGCGCAGGCCGGTGAACGTGACGTACGCGGTGCCCGCGGCATGCTTCGACGCGATGACGCGGCTCACCCAGTAGCCCGGGTTGCTCGGGATCTTGTCGTTCAGCTTCGTCCAGGTCTTGCCGCCGTCCCTCGTCACCTGCACGTTGCCATCGTCGGTGCCCACCCAGATGAGATCGCGTGCGAGCGGCGACTCATCGATGGTGCTGATGGTGCAGTACTGGATGTTGCCGTCGCCGCCCTTGCCTCCGACCGTCATCTTCGCCTTGTCGTCGGTCGTGAGGTCCGGGCTGATCTCCGTCCAGCCGTCGCCGCGCGCCGTGGACTTCAGCAGCTTGTTGGCCGCGTGATAGACCGTGTTGTTGTCGTGCGGCGAGACGAGGATCGGCGCGTGCCAGTTGTAGCGCAGTGCCTGGTCGCGCGAGGCGATGCTCTTGACCTCGCCGGTGTAGAGATCC
>JAPKZP010000149.1 GCA_026393735.1 Acidobacteriota bacterium | reverse complement strand
GGCAAGAACCTGTTCCCGTCGAATATCGCCGGGCTTCCCACGTGGTACACCATCCGCGCGAGCAGGCACGGCTACATCGGGCGCAAGAAGGAAATCGACCTGCTCGTCGCGATGAACCCCGAGACCGCGCAGGAGGACGTGAAGGCGCTCGACCCGGGGGCGGCAGTGGTCTACGACGAGCCGCTCAAACTGAACGCGGTCCGCGACGACCTCGTGTTCTACCCGGTGCCGTTCGACGAACTGGTGAAGCCCATCTGTCCGGACGCCAAGCTCCGCCGCCTCGTCCGCAACATGATCTACGACGGGATCCTGTCGAAGCTGCTGGGGATCGAGATGGCCGAGATGGAGAAGGCCCTCGGCAGGCAACTCGGCAAGAAGGCCAAGGCCGTCACACTCAACCAGGCGGCGCTCAAGACCGGATATGACTACGCGGCCGATCACTTGCCGAAGCGCGATCCGTTCCGCGCGGAGCGGATGGACAAGACGGCGGGCAAAATCCTCATCGAAGCGAATGCCGCGATCGCCGTCGGCGCGATGATGGCCGGCGTGACGGTGGTCACGTGGTACCCCATCACGCCCTCGTCGACCGTCGTCGAGACGCTCATCGATTACCTGAAGAAGTACCGCATGGACAAGGAGACGGGGAAGGCCACCTTCGCCGTTGTCCAGGCAGAGGACGAGCTGGCGTCGATCGGCATGGCGCTCGGGGCCGGCTGGGCGGGCGCGCGGTCGATGACGTCGACGTCGGGCCCCGGGATCTCCCTCATGGGCGAGTTCGTCGGCCTGGGCTACTACACCGAAGTGCCCACGGTCATCATCGACGTGCAGCGGGTCGGGCCGTCCACAGGCCTGCCCACGCGCACCGCACAGGGCGACATCCTGTCGACGGCGGTGCTCTCGCACGGCGACACCAAGCACATCATGCTCATCCCGAGTTCGGCGGAGGAGTGCTACGAGTTCACGATCGCGGCGTTCGACCTCGCCGAGCGGTTCCAGACGCCGGTGTTCGTCATGACGGACCTCGACCTCGGCATGAACACCTGGATGGCCGACGCGTTCGCCTATCCGGACAAGCCCATCGACCGCGGCAAGCGCCTCGATGCCGGCACGCTGAAGCGCCTCGGGGACTGGGGCCGGTACATGGACGTGGACGGTGACGGCATCCCGTGGCGCACGGTGCCGGGCGACGGCATGCCCGCGTACTTCAACAGGGGCTCGGGACACAACGCGCGCGGCCAGTACAGCGAGCGCGCCGAGGACTACACGGCGAACGTGGATCGGCTGGCGAGGAAGTTCGAAACCGCCCGCGCGTGGGTCCCGGCCGAGGACATCGACCTGGCGCCCGGGGCCGATATCGCGCTGGTGGCGTACGGAAGCAGCCACGGGTCGGTGGAAGAAGCCCGCGACCAGCTCCAGGAGGTCGGCCTTGCGACGTCCTACATCCGGCTGAAGGCCTACCCGTTCACCAAGGCAGTCGAGGCGTTCATCGATCGCCACAAGCGGGTCTACGTCATCGAGCAGAATCGCGACGCGCAGATGCTGTCGCTCTTGAAGCTGGACCTGACCCCGAGCCAGATCGGCAAGCTCCGCAGCGTGCTCTACTACGCCGGGCTGCCCATCGACGCGCGGACGATCAGTGACGAAGTGCTGGCGCAGGAATCCGAAACGGTGAAGGGGTAATCATGTCCACGGCCACTCCAGCGGCGCCGGCTCCCGGCAAGAAGGTCAACCGGATCAACCTCGAGATCGCCACCTACCGCGGCGGCAAGACGACGCTGTGCGCGGGATGCGGCCACAACGCGATCTCCGAACGGATCGTCGACGCGTACTTCGAGATGGGCGTCGACCCCGCGCGGGTGGTGAAGCTGTCGGGCATCGGCTGCTCGAGCAAAAGCCCCGCGTATTTCCTCGGCGGATCGCACGGCTTCAATTCGGTGCACGGCCGCATGCCCGCCGTGGCGACCGGCGCGGTGCTTGCCAACAAGCACCTGCTGCCGATCGGCGTCAGCGGCGACGGCGACACGGGCGCCATCGGCGCCGGCCAGTTCGTGCACCTCATGCGCCGCAACATCCCGATGATCTACATCGTCGAGAACAACGGCTGCTACGGCCTTACGAAAGGGCAGCTCTCACCGACGGCGGATCTCGGTTCGAAGCTGAAGAACGGCGTCGTGAACGACCTGCCGCCGATGGACCTCTGCGCGCTGGCGATCCAGTTGGGGGCCACGTTCGTCGCGCGATCGTTTTCGGGCGACAAGAAGCAGCTCTCGGCGCTCCTCAAGGCCGCCATCTCGCATCGCGGGACCGTGCTGCTCGACGTCATCTCACCGTGCGTCACCTTCAACGACCACGAGGGGTCGACCAAGAGCTACTCGTACGTGAAGGAACACGACGACGT
>JAPKZP010000610.1 GCA_026393735.1 Acidobacteriota bacterium | reverse complement strand
GAGGCCCATGCGACGATGGCCTGCATGGCGGAGGACTACGAGACCGCGTTGGCGCGGGCGTGCCGGGAGCAGCCGGCGCCCCACCCAGGCTGGCCGGCGCATCTCACGGCGGACGGCACCGAGTTGGCGCAGCGGATTGGCGCGTCGTTTGGCGTCCCGCTGGCGTGGCTTCCCGTGAAGTATATCTAGGAGGGCACAGTGTTCTTCGGACGGCCGCTGACACCGGAACAGATCACGCTGCTCAAGACCGAGCGCGAAGCCGCGGACCGCCGGTACAACGACGCCCTGACATCGCTCGACCTCGCGATGCCGGCGCTGCCGCCGTTTCCTCCCGGACCGATCCGCTACGACGAGCAGCGGCTGGGTGAGTTGAACGAGCGCTGGCGGGTGGCGCCGGAGGTACCGCCGGCCAGTCCGTCGGGCCTGAAGCGATGGATCTCAGGGGTCCTGTGGCGCCTCATGCGGGGGCACGTCCTGGCCGAGATCGCCCCGTGGCTCCGACGTCAGCAGGATTTCAACTCCATCGTCGTCGATCACCTGAACCGCAACGTCGCCGTCCACCGGTCAACGTCCGAATCCATCGAGGGCACCATCGGCGTGCTTCGCGGCCAGCTGGAATCGCTGTCGGTGTTCCACAGCCATCTCATCCAGTATCTGCAGACCGTCACGCTCTTCGTCGACACGAAGGACCGTGGCGAGATGCTGGCCAGCCTGGTCCTGGGCCTGTCCTCAGGCCTGCAAGGCGTCGCCGACGACCATCAGCGACGGTGGGAGGCCGCCACCGCGCGGGAACGCCGTGCGAGCGCGGCGACCGCCCACACGAACGCGGCGGTGGGCGCGGTGATCGACGAACTGCAGACGAACATCGCAACCGTCCAGCAGATGGGCCAGACGCTGAAGCGGGAATTGGAAAGATTGCTCGCCGAGAGGCCGGCGATGGCGGAGGCGTCACCAGGCGACGCGGCACACAGGGCTGCGCCGGCCGCACCGCCGGCGGCGGCCCGGCCGGATGCGGTCAACGCGTTCACCTACGTCGGATTCGAGAACAAGTACCGCGGCTCCGAGGAGATCGTGCGCGAGCGGCAGCTGTTCTATCTGCCGCTGTTTGCCGGCGCGACCGATGTCCTGGAGATTGGCTGCGGCCGAGGAGAGTTCCTCTCGCTATTGAAGGCGCAGGGCGTCACGGCGCACGGCCTCGACGTGAACCACGAGATGGTCGAGATCTGCCGCGCAGCGGGACTCAGAGTGGAAGAAGGCGACGCGCTTGCCCATCTGAGCCGCCTGCCCGATCACTCAGTGGGAGGACTGTTCGCGGCGCAGGTCGCGGAGCACTTCCAGCCCGGCTACTTGATCCGGTTCCTCGACACGGCGTACCACAAGCTGCGTCCTGGAAGCCGGATCGTCCTGGAAACCCTCAACCCGGCGTGCTGGTCGGCCTTCTTTGACAGCTACATTCGCGACGTGACGCACGCGTGGCCGCTGCACCCGGACACGCTGCGGTACCTGGTGATGGCCTCCGGGTTCCAGAAGATCGATGTGCGGTACCTGTCGCCCTATCCGGAAGAGGCGCGGCTGCAGGGGGTCTCGATGCCGCCGAACGTCGATTTCGGGCTGACCGGACTCCATCTGGTGGAGACGTTCAACGAGAACGTCGACCGGCTGAACGGACTGCTGTTCAGCTTCCGCGACTACGCCATCATCGGGGAGCGGCTCTGACGCACGCCCCCGGATGCGCGCAAGCAGACTCGTCCTGGTGCTCCTAGCGGGGCTGTGCGGAGGCCTTGCCCGACACACGCTCGAGATCCGCGTCGACCATCATCGCGACCAGTCCCGGGAAGTCGACGGACGGTTCCCATCCCAGGTTTCTCCGGGCCTTGGCCGCGTTGCCGATGAGGTGATCGACTTCCGCCGGACGCATCAGGTTCGGATCGATCTCGACGTGCTTCTTCCAGTCGAGGCCGGCATGTCCGAAGGCGATCTGCACGAGGTCCTTCACCGAGTGGCTCACGCCGGTCGCCACGACGTAGTCGTCCGGCGTCGGCTGCTGCAGCATCAGCCACATCGCGCGGACGTAATCGCCGGCGAATCCCCAGTC
>JAPKZP010000021.1 GCA_026393735.1 Acidobacteriota bacterium | reverse complement strand
TGAGGTAGAACGCGTTCGGCCCGGACACCCCGAGGATGCCGGCGATGTCGTGCTTCAAGGCGGCGTTCTTTGTCTTCGGCAGCTTCGGAACGGCCACGCTCTTCTGCGTCTCCGATTCGATGATCCCGCTGGCGAGGCCGCCCTTGATCGTCACGAACTTCCCAATCGGCGGCGGTTCCGGCCCGCGACCGCCAGGTCCGCCCATTCCCGGCGGCGGGCCGCCTCGGCCTCCACCAGCCTGCGGCGCCTTGCCTTCGACGATGCGGATGAAGTTGGCCGTCGCGAGCGGCGCATTCACGTAGTCCAGCGTCGTCATGATCTGCCGCTGCGCGTCGCCGGTACCCACCGTAAAGGCGGCGTAGAGCCCGTCGGCGAGATAGACGCCGTCCCGCGTCAGCGGCTTGTCGAGATTAGCCACGCCGTAGGCCACGACCGCCGTTGCCAGCGCCGAGTGCTGCTGGTGCTCGGCGTAGGGCACGAGTTCGCTGTAGAGATCGTTCAGCGTGTGCCACGCGTAGTTGTAGATGTAGTTGACGTCCTTGCCGTCTGCGCCCGGGCGCGCTGTCGTCGTCGCGAAGTTCAACGTGGGCACGCTCAGCATTTCGAACGACGACGAGTCGGTGCCGCCTGGGCTCGTCGCGTGCGCGCGCGGCACGCCGCTCACGAGCGTGAACGGCCACTTCGGATTCAGTCTGGCGAGCGGCGCCGTGATCGTCTGGAAGTCGGCGTACCAGGTTTCGGGCACCGTGGCGCCCGTGACGGCGCTCGGGCTGTAGTCCCGGTTGATCATCATCACGATCTTGGCGTTGATCTCGGGATGCTTCTTCAGCCACGCCTGCGAGCCGAGCAGGCCGTTCTCTTCCGCGGCGAACGCGATGAAGATGATCGAGCGCTTCGGTTTCGCGCCTGCCGCCTTGATGAGGCGCAGCGCCTCCATGCCCGGCGCGAACCCGGACCCGTCGTCGACGCCGCCCGTCCCGCCGCTGAAGCAGTCGAAATGCCCGCCAATGACGACGTACTCGTCGGGATAGGTGGAGCCGCGCAGGGTCGCCACGACGTTGTGGTACTTGATCGGACCCATCTTGAACCAGTTGCGGATGTCGAACTCGAGGACGACCGGCTCCTTCTTGTCGACGAGCGCCTTGATTTCGTCGTACTGGGTGTCGAGGAGCTTGATGTCCGGCAGCACCGGCAGCTTGTCCCACGAGGCCGCGTAGCCGTCGAGGATGCTCAACGGCGGCTCCGAGTTGTTGCCGGCCTGGAGCGGCGACGGCGGTTTGGACGACTGAATCGTGCCGAGCGCGCCGGCGTCGACGAGCGCCCTGGTCAGCGGCGGCATCAGGTCCGCGTCGAGGTACTCGGGCGAGCCGTCCGGCAGCTTCGAGCCGCGGCGGCCGTCGCGCCCGAATCCTGAGCTCGGGCCGGCAATCAGCACCCACGCACCCTTGAAGGCAGCCTTGTTGGCTGCGATCTCCGTGATCGCCGCCACCACGGCCGCGCGCTTCTTTTCAAAATTCTCCTTCGCGACGGGCTGCCCGCCGGTGGCGCGGCCGGGGATCGAGAAGGGGTCGGCCTTGAGGACGACGACCGGCCCGCGCTGGATGCCTTTGGTGCCCGCCGTGAAGCTGGGCGTGCCGAAGCGCAGCGCCTTCTCGGTCGGCTTGAGCATCTTGCCGAACCACGGCCCGCGGTTGAACCCGACAGGAACCTCGCCCACTTCGTCGAGCGCCGCTTCGAGTCCCCACTGCTTGAACTGCCACACCGCCCACGCGGTGGCGTCGGTGTACGCATTCGTGCCGGTCTCGCGCCCGCCGAAGCGGTTGCTGGCATAGTCGTTCCAGGTCATCACCTGGTTGTCTTTCGTGCCGAGCTCGATGATCTTCCTGACGACCGGGTCTTCCGGCGCCTGCGCCTGCGTGAGCACCTGGAAGCCTGCAACCGCGGCCGCCACGACGAGCAGGCAGACGACGAACCATGACGTGCGTGTCTTCATCAATCCTCCATACAACTCATAGGACTCATAGGGGTCGGGACGAATTATGCAATCGGTCGTTTCTCGATGACAGATTTGTAAGCAGAGATCGGTGCAGGGCTGTCCTGAGATCCGCCGCGCGTAGCATATGCACGAAGCGGCTGCCGGGCAACCTGCAGGTCAGCACTTCGTGTGACAACGCCTGCACGGTTCCCCCCCGGCGCTACGTCGGGGGGTCCGCCGGGAACACGTCGAATCGGCGATTGCCACGGATCCCCCGCAGGTGCTGATCGGCGAAGTCGAGGAGCGCCGTCCAATCGTCCTCCGCTCCGTCAATGCATGCCGGTGACTGGCGAAGTTCACGCCGAGTCTGGGGGTCTGCTGCAGCAGCGCATAGGCCGGCATCGCGCGGAGTCGGCGTCTGTCCTCCAGCGGCGACCCCGGTCACGATGAGGCTCCATGCGAACAGCCAGTGTCCTCGGCTTGTCATGGTCAAACTCTAATCCACGTCGGTCTGCGGCGCACCAGCCCCTGCTCGGCGCGATCTGGTTCGATTGAATGACACTTTTGTGATCTTCGCGAGGCGGATTGCAAAAAGCGTCCCGACCCCTGCGGCAGACGGTAGGCTAGGGGGAGCAGCCGGTCTGGGGTTTGTCGGGGAAGGAGCACGTATGCGTCGCCTGGGTCCGATGGTACTTCTCGTCGCAGCCTGCATGGTCGCAGCGCCGGGCCGCGGCACGGCGGCCCGCGCCGACGTGCCTTCGCTCGCGGGAGCCTGGACGCTCAATCGCGCGCTCAGCCAGTTCCCGCGGGACGTGGGATTCGGAATGGACGTGATTCCGGCCGATCGATCCGGATCCGGCGGCGCGACGGGCGGCGGGATGGGGAGCGGGGGCGTAGATCCCAACGCCGTGAGCGGGAAGCCTCAGACTGAAGAGGAGTCCAGGAACACGCAACAGCTCCTGGGCGAGATCAGGACGCCTCCCGTGCGCCTGACGATTGCCCAGACCGCGACGGATGTCACCATCACCGATGACCGCGGCCGGTCGCGCACATTCCACGCGGACGGCCGTCAGGACACCGTGACTCTGGACGCCGGTCCCATGGGGGCGACTGCCAGGTGGGACGGCGCGCGCCTGATCGTCCGCTACAGGGCCGGGGCGAACCGGGAGATTCGCTACACGTACTCCCGCAAGATCGATCCGCCGCAACTCGTGGTGCAGGCCGAAACGCTCGAACGCGGCGGCCACGACACGATTGTCAGGGTCTACGATCCCGCCAAGCCTGGAGATCCCGTCGCGCCCGCCGAGCCCGCGGCTCCCGGTCGCCTCGTGATGCCGGCGCCGGCAGCCCTCCCGGTGCTTCCGTCGATGCGGGACACAGGGCGCCCGGGTGCGGCCGATCCCGCCGGCACCGGCCAGGGTCTCGTGCCGGTCGTTCCCGCCGCGTCGGCTGGAGCCTCGGACCAGATGGACCAGCGCCCGGATGCCGAGCTCAAGGGCCTGGCGAGCCTTGGCGTCGTCGTGGAGGACCTCGGTTCGCAGTCGGTGTCGTGCGGCCTGCGTCAGGATGCGATTGACGCCGCCGTCGCGAAGAGCTTCGCGGATGCGGGCATCAAGGTGGTTCGCGATACCGACGACGACAGCTATCTGTACGTCCGCGTCACAACGCTCGCCTTGTCGACTGGATACTGCTTCTCGAGGTACGACGCGTTCGTCTACACGCAGACGACGGCCACCCTGTCGTACGGGTCGAGGCCCGTGCTCGTGCGGGTGGAACTGCTGCACGAGGGCGGAGTGGCCGGCAGCGGCGTGGCCACGCACGGAGACACCGTGACCAAGACGCTCAAGCAGTACGCTGATGCGTTCGCGGCGCGGATTCGCAACGCCAACAAGTAGCCGCGCGGCGGTCTGTGTCCGGAGCCGGCGCTACGGCAGCGCGCGGTACTTGAAGTTCCTGAAGCGCACGTCCCCCGCGCCGGCGGCATAGAGGGCCGGCCGCAGGCTGAGGAAGTCGTACGCCACATTGTGGTGGTAGCCCGACACCTCCATGCGGGTGCCGAAGAGCGTCCACGTCCGGCCGTCCGCGCTGTAGCGGATTGTCACGACGTGCCGGTCGTTGGTCAGGCGCAAGAACACCTTCTTCCCGATCTGCGCAGGTTTCGCGCTCATCCGTTCCATGCCGTAGCGGTGCATGACGAGGTTGGTGTCCGAGACGCCGAGCCCGGCATACAGGCGGCTGTTGTAGAACACCAGCAGCCCGGCCGTCGTCCCGGGATCGCGATCGATCTCGACCTCGACTTCGTACGCGTGGTCACCGCACACGAACCACAGGGGTGAGCTGTCGGCGGGCGTGGCGCCCTTCGCCTTCAGCACGAGCGACTGGTTTTCGTAGCGGAACCGGTCCTTGTCGGCCGCCGTGCCCTTGTAGAAGCTCCACTGGATGCCCATCTTGTTCGTGGAGAAGTCGTCGGACAGCGTGAGGCCGTGCGTCACGGCCGGGCCGGACGGTTTCGGGATGGGCCGAGCCGTGTCGGCGCCGCTCCGCTTGAACCACCCGTCGGCGGTCCACTCGATGGGCTCGAGCAGTGTCTGGCGCCCGAGATTGTAGAAGCCGTTCTCGTACGCGTGGTAGATCGCGTACCACTTTCCTCCCGGGCCCTCGACGAGCGTCGCGTGCCCTTTCGACCACCAGCGCTCCTCGGGCGACGCGGTGCGGATCACGGGGTTGTAGGGGGAGTTCTCCCACGGTCCGTCGATCGATTTCGAGCGTGCGGCGACCACCATGTGGCTGGTCGGCGGCCCGGCTGTCCCCCCTTCGGCCAGCACCATGTAGTAGAAGTCGCCGCGCGTCAGGATCTTCGGACCTTCCTGGGCAAACGTCTCAACCACCCACTCCTCGGGGTATTTCCAGCCGTCGTAGATCT
Organism: Acidobacteriota bacterium; assembly: GCA_026393735.1. Classification (GTDB taxonomy): domain Bacteria; phylum Acidobacteriota; class Vicinamibacteria; order Vicinamibacterales; family JAKQTR01; genus JAKQTR01. Next base: position 9,225 of record JAPKZP010000021.1, on the reverse strand, counting down.
TCCTCGCCTCGCCGGTCAGCGAGAGACCGTCGTCGGCCAGCGGCGCGACAAGCCCGCCGCTGAGGAAGAGGTAGCGCTTCCCGTCCGGGCCGACGGCATGACCTGGATCAATGCGGGTGTTCTTGAGGTCGATGGGATCGCTCCAGGGACCGCGGATGTTGTCGGCCCAGACGACGTAGTTGGAGCGGTACGTCGCGCCAATGCCCGGGAAGTAGATGTAGTAGCGGCCCTTGTGCTGGACGAGATCCGGCGCCCAGACCGAGCCCACGTTGGTGAACAGCGCCGGGCCGACTGGTTCCCAGTTCACGAGGTCGCGGGAGTGCCAGATCACGAGGCCCGGGTACGCGTCGAAGGACGAGAACGTCAGGTAGTAGTCATCGCCGTCCTTGAGCACGGAGGGGTCGGGGTGATCGCCCGCCATGACCGGGTTCAGATAGGTCCCGTCACCGAGATCGGCCTTCCGCTGGCCCTCGACCCCGCGGGCCCAGGGCGAGGCCGATCCGGCGGCTGGCGCCTGCCCGCGAACGGCCAGGCCGGCGGCCAGGATCAGCGTCGCGGCGGCGAACCACGGAATGTGTCGTTTGTGCATGGGAACCTGCAAGAGGATTTACCACTGGGATGTTTGGCACCACCTCGACCGATCCGGGAAATTGGTCAGAATCCGGCCAAATGGACTCGTTTTCGCTGCAATTCAACAATAGATCTTGACTTTCGTCAAGGAATGGTTTTTCCTGTGCTGTGCGCAGAGTGGACTGTCCACTTGTTCTGAACGGAACCGCCGTGGACATTCGGTTCCCTCGACTGAGCGTTCACGTTCATCTTGTCATCGCCGTCGCCGGGTTCAGCTCCCCAAGGCCAGCAGAGAGTGTCAATCGCCCGCGGATGTAGGATGCGCGGGTTCCCAGGAGGATGGGTCATGAGGAAGTTCGCAGTGAGGCTCGCGCTCGTCGGGTGCTTCCTGGCGCTGGTGGCGATGCCGGCCAGTGCTCAGGACTACCGGGCGCGCGTCCAGGGCGTGATTACTGACGAGAGCCAGGGCGCGATGCCCGGCGCGACGGTCACGCTGCTCAACGAGGCCACCAACGTGTCGGTGTTCAAGGTCTCCGACGCCCAGGGCCACTACCTGTTCGACTTCGTCGACCCCGGCACCTACACGGTCAACGCGGAACTGACGGGATTCAAGAAGAGCGAGCGCAAGGGCATCCGGGTCCAGCAGCGCGGGGACGTCACGGCGAACCTCACGCTCGCGATCGGCGCGCTCAGCGAGACGATCACCGTGCAGGCCGAGGCCACGCAGGTGCAGTTGAACTCGGGCAACTCGCAGCTGACGCTCGAGCGCCAGTTGATCGACCAGATGCCGCTGAACGGCCGCAACCCGTACAACATGGCGATGATGGACGCGACGCTGAACCCGGGCGTCGGCACCACCGCCAACGAGAACCGGCCGTACCACCACGCCTTCGCGAACGACTACGACGCCGGCGGCGGCACGCGCCGCGCCAACGACGTGCTCCTCGACGGTGTGCCGCTCAACGCGAGCTACAAGACGGCTTACACCCCGTCGATGGACGCGGTCGAAGAGATCACGGTCTCCAAGGCCAGCGCCGACGCCGAGAACGGCAACAGTCTGGGCGGCATCATCTCGCTCAACATGAAGTCGGGCACGAACAGCTACAAGGGCACCGCCTACTTCTTCATGCGCGACCCGAGCATGAACGCGATCTCCGACCCGACGCTGGTCGTCTCGCCCACCGCCGACGTGTCCAAGCTCAAGGGCACCAAGCTGAAGATGGGCGGCGCCACGTTCGGCGCCCCGATCAAGAAGAACAAGCTGTTCACCTTCACGTCCTTCGAGAAGTGGGACGACAACCGCCCCCTCAGCATCGTCCGCACGGTGCCGACGGCGGCCGAGCGCGCGGGTGACTTCAGCGGGTCTCTGCTGAGCGGCAGGGTCCGCACGATCTACAACCCCTACACGTCGACGATCGATCCCGCGACGAACCGCGTCGTGCGAGCGGCGTTTGCCGGGAACGTCATTCCGACGTCGATGTTCGACGCAACCGCGCTGAAGATGCTGCAGGAGATGCCGCTGCCGAACCTGCCGGGCTACCAGGACAACCTGCAGTACAGCATCTACGAGAACGCGAAGTACTGGAACTTCTCGGAGCGCATGGACTGGAACATCTCCGACAACTGGAAGATCTTCGTGCGCTACGGTCAGTTCAAGGCGAACCTCTACCAGCAGAACCCGACCGACGCCGGCTACTTCCCGCTCGCGGGCAGCAACCGCTTCGGCATGAGCACGGCGGCCGACGCGGTCTGGGTGATGTCGAACAAGCAGACCCTGAACTTCCGCGGCAGCTACTACAACATGACGGACGAGTACTACAACCCGTCGCTGCTGCTCGGTGAGGAGGGCCTGCAGAGCTACTGGCCGAACAACCCGTGGTACAAGTCGCTCTACAACAGCGGGTACGTCTACTACCCGGCGCTCGACGTCACCAGCGGCTCGGGCACGGCCACGACGAACCGCCTCGGCCGTCAGGGCCGCGAGTGGTGGCAGCGTCCGAACGCCTGGACGGTGTCGGCCAAGATGAACTGGTACGAGGGCAAGCACAGCATGAAGTACGGCGGCGAAATCCGCTCGTACTACGGACAGGCGGCCCGCTTCGAGCCGATCAACCTGGTCTTCAACTCGACGCTGACGGCCAACAGCTCCGACAGCCCGGACGTCGTGAACACGGGCAACCAGTGGGCCACCTTCATGCTCGGCACGCTCGACGCCCAGACCTCGGCGCGTCTCGTGCCGCTGCAGACGGTCGACTCGCGCGGGTTCGGCGCCTACTTCCAGGACGACTTCCGCGTCAACGATCGCCTGACGTTCAACATGGGTCTGCGCTGGGAATACGAGCCCGGTTCCACGGACGCCCAGAACCGCATGTCGCAGCGGTTCGATCTCACCGTGCCGGTCCCGGAGATGCAGACGACGCCGCCGAACATGAACGCCACGGCCTCCGCGCTGATGGCGAGCAAGGGCTACAAGTACATCTACAACGGCGCATGGGTGTTCACGACCAAGGAGAACCCGCACGTCGTCGACATCACGCCGTGGAACTTCCTGCCGCGCTTCGGCGCCGTCTACAACCTGGGCGGCGACCAGGTCGTGCGCTTCGCCTACGGCCGCTACCTGCGCAACTACAGCCAGGTGCGCGAGACGCTGGGCGACTACGTGAACCAGTACACGGGCTACGCCCAGACCACCACCACGCTCGGCCTCGCGTCGGGCGTGCCACGGCAGACGCTGGCCAATCCCTATCCGGCGACGGTCAACCCGGTCACCGAGCCCTACGGCCAGGCCTACGGCAGCTACACGGGCCTCGGCGGCGCCGTCAGCCTCGACCAGTACCTGCAGCGCCCGCAGATCAACGACCGGTTCAACGTTTCCTACCAGCGTCGGATCTGGGGCGGCATCGTCACCGACGTCAGCTACTTCTACAACTACGGCAGCCGCGTGCCGTACGACATCAACCTGAACATGGCGGACCCTGCCTTCAGGTACGAGCAGAAGACCGCCATCAACACGCAGGTTGCCAACCCCTTCTACCAGTACCTCACGCCGGCCAAGTTCCCGGGCGCGAACCGCAATACGGCCACGGTGACCATCGCGAGCCTGCTCGTCCCGTACCCGCAGTACGGCACAATTACCCAGACCAACACGAACGGCAAGATCGCCACCGCGCACACGTTCGAGATCCGCGCGCAGCGGCCTTTCGTGAAGGGCCTCAGCTTCGTCGCCTCCTACGCCTACAGCAACGAGAAGGTCCAGCAGTGGTTCGATGACATCGCGCAGTACAAGGTGCTGACCTCCGGCGGCAAGGAAGGCTGGGAGTGGAGGCCGTCGGCTGACGTGCCGTACAACCGCTTCACCGCCGCGGTGACATGGCAGGTGCCGGTGGGCAAGGATCGGAAGTACGGGTCGACGATGCCGACGGCGCTCGACTACGTGATCGGCGGCTGGCAGTATTCCCTTGCGACGCGCATGTATTCGGGCCGGCCGCTCCTGTTCACCACCAGTTACGTGGTGACGGGCAACCCGAAGCTCGACAAGCCGACCCGCGACAAGTGGTTCGACACGTCGATGTTCGCGGTGGCCGACACGTACACACCGCGCAGCAATCCGTACTACTACAGCGGCCTGAACGGTCCCGGCTGGAAGGTCACCGACATGACGCTGACCAAGATGTTCAACTTCGGGTCGCGGTACCGGCTCGAGGCGCGCGTCGAGGCCTACAACGCGTTGAACCAGATCGTCTGGGACAACCCCGATTTGACCATCTCGAGCTCGAACTTCGGCAAGGTCACGCGCAAGCGCGTGGACGGCAGCGGCCGCGAAATCCAGCTCGGCATCCGCTTCATCTTCTAGTTCGTCGCTTCCATGCCGGGGCGGGACGCGCCCCGCCCCGGCATGCCTCCTTCTCCCCGCCGACGCGATCACAATGCACACGAAAGGCCCGCCGAGCGGCCATCCAATCGAGGGTCTCATGCGTCACGCCACCCGTTTCGCCGTCATCGCCTGTGTCGCCGGCCTGTGGTTCGCGCCGTCGCCGATGACGGCGCAGCGCAGCACGGCTTCCCCGCCAGCCTCCCAGTTTCCGCCCCTCGGTCCGGGCGGGCCGACTCTCGACGTCCGCACCTTGACCCGCGACCTGCCGTTTCCGATGGCGAAGATCGCCGTCCCGCTGATCCCGGATCGCACCGTGCGGATCACAGACCACGGCGCGCGCGGCGACGGCGCGACGCTGAACACGGCGGCCATCGCAGCCGCCATCGACGCGTGCTCGAAGGCCGGCGGCGGCCAGGTCGTGGTGCCGCGCGGCGTGTTCCTCACCGGGCCGATCGAACTCAAGAGCCGGATTGACCTGCACCTCGAACGGGGCGCCCTGCTGCTCTTCAGCCCGAGGTTCGAGGAGTATCCGCTGGTGCGCACCTCGTACGAGGGCGGCGACAGCGTGAAGGCCCGCTCGCCGATCTGGGCGAAAGGCGCGGAAGACATCGCCATTACCGGCGAGGGCATCATCGACGGGTCGGGCCAGGCATGGCGCCCCGTGAAGCAGTTCAAGATGACCGACCCGCAGTGGAAGGCGCTCCTCGCCTCAGGCGGCGTCGTCGACGCCGCCGGCACCACCTGGTGGCCGTCGCGCGAGGCGATGACCGGCGCCGGCACGGTGAAGGCCCTCGACGCGCGCGGCGGCGACGTGCCGCTTGCCGAGTACGCTGCGGCCCGTCAGTTCCTGCGGCCCGTCATGATCTCGCTCGTCGAATGCCGGCGCGTGCTGCTCGACGGGTCGACGTTCCAGAACTCGCCCGCCTGGAACATCCACCCGCTGCTGTGCGAAGACCTCGTCATCCGGAACATCACGGTGCTGAACCCCTGGTACTCGCAAAACGGCGACGGCCTGGACCTCGAGTCGTGCCGCCGCGTCGCGGTGTACCGGTGCCGCTTCGACGTGGGCGACGACGCCATCTGCATCAAGTCCGGGAAGGACGAGTACGGCCGCAGGCGCGGGCGGCCGACCGAGGACGTGGTTATCGTCGACAACGTCGTGTATCACGGGCACGGCGGATTCACAGTCGGCAGCGAGATGTCCGGGGGCGTGCGCAACATCCTCGTCGAGCGGTGCACCTTCCTCGGCACCGACGTGGGGCTGCGTTTCAAGACGACGCGCGGGCGCGGCGGCGTGGTCGAGAAGATCTGGATCCGCGACATCCAGATGAAGGACATCCCCACCGACGCCATCGGCTTCAACATGTACTACGGCGGCGAGGCGCCGACCGAGGCGGCGGAAGGCGCCGTCGCGTCGCGCCCGGCGATGCCGGTGAACGAGGGCACGCCGCAGTTCCGGGACATCGTGCTGTCGCGCATCCTGTGCCGCGGCGCCGATCGGGCGGTGATGATCGAGGGCCTGCCCGAGATGCCCATCCGCGGCATCGTGCTCGACGACGTGCGCATCTCGGCGCGGCGGGGCCTGGCTGCTGTCGACGCGGAGAACATCGCGCTGCGTCACGTCGAGATCGCGGCGAGCACTGGGCCTGCGATTTCGGTTCGCGACAGCCGAGGTGTGACGTTGGACGGCGTGCCCGTCCCCGGTGGCGATGTGCCGGCACGCGCGGCACGGCGCGGCGATCAGGTGGTGTGGACGCTCGACAATCTGAAGACGATTGGCGGGCATGCGGTCAGCCTGATCGGGGCGCCGCGGGTCGTCGCGACGCCGGCTGGACCCGCAATCGAGTTCGACGGTGTACACGACGGCCTGCTGCTCGAGGTCAATCCGATCGAGGGCCTGGCGCAGTTCACGGTGGAGGCGCTGATCGAGCCCGCATCCGACGGGCCAGCCGAACAGCGCTTCATCCACATCAGCGAGACGGGAACAGATCGCCGGGTGATGATGGAGACGCGCATCCTCCCGGATCATTCCTGGAGTCTCGACACGTTTCTCCTCGACGCGCCTCCCGGGCTCACGCTGCTCGATCGCGCGAAGACGCACGCGACGGACGGCTGGCACGTGGCCTCGCTCACCTACGACGGCAAGACGATGACGCACTACGTGGACGGGGTGCGTGACGGTGAAGGCGCCGTGCCCTTCGGCCCGATGAAGACGGGCCGCGTGTCGATCGGCGTGCGCCAGAATCTCGTGTCGTGGTTCAAAGGGAAGATCGCTGTCATCCGGATCTCGCCGGAGGCGCTCCCCGCGGAGAGGCTACTGCCGACGCCGAAACTGTGAGACAGAGATGGAGGGCGGCCGATGAACACCGCGGCGAAGCGCTGGGCTTGTGCAACGATGTGCGCGCTGGGCTTGATGACCGCATCCGCAGGCGGCCAGGCGCCGAAGGATCAGGGCCTGCTCTTCTACCTGTCCGGCGGCCGCGGGTTGACGGCGGATGTCGCAGCCGGTGGCACGCCTGAACCGAACTTTGCCAGCGGCGTGCAGATCATCCCTGACGGCGCGAAGGGCCCTGGGCTGCAGTGCGCCCACACGCAGCTCCTGTCCTACTGGGCCCCGGGCAACATCTACGCCGAGCGCGGCACGGTCTCGTTCTTCTGGCGCTCGCGCGAGCCCGTCGGCCCCACGCCGTTCCCCCTGTTCCGGGTGGGCTACGCCGATCATTCCAGCTGGGACATGGTCTGGCTGCGCGTCGACTACAACGGCAAGTCGGGCTTCGACGCGTTCGTCACCGACGCAAGCCTCGCCCGGACGCGCGTGTCGTACACGATGCCCGCGTTCCCTGCGCCGAACACCTGGGTGCACCTCGCGCTCTCGTGGGACGAGACCCGCGGCATCCGCTTCTACGTGAACGGCCAGCTCGCGGCGAAGCAGGACGGCACGGCCATCTTCCACGCGGCGCTGGACCAGTTCGGCCCGCACTCGCGCGTCATCAGCCCGTACCAGGTCCAGAGCGCCTACAACTTCGTGCGCGGCGGCGACATCGACGAATTGCGCATCTACGACCGCATGCTCTCCGACGACAACATGGCGACGCTCGCGCGCGGTGACGCGCCGCAGACCATTCCGCCGCTCGAGCGGTCGCTGGCCTCGCCGCAGTGGCGCGACGAGTGGTGGTACCGCTACGGCTGGAACCGGCCCGGTGATGCGCCGCCCGCGCTCGACGGCCGGGCCGTGAGCATCCGCAAGGTCGAGATCCACGACGTGTACGACCTGAAACGCTGGTGGTGGAAGGGCACCGACGGCATCCGCGAGACCACGTGGCCCGGCGTCTACAACCGCTCGCGGCTGCCCGGGCGCAACGACTACTTCCAGTTGCCGGACTGGGATTGTTACTCGCTTTCGGGCAAGGCGGTCACCTTCCAGATGCCCGACGAGCCGTGGAACCAGATCGAGGTGTCCGGCGCCGCCTGGGGCGCGTTCGCGCTCGATGGCCCGCTCTTCGACCGTCCGAAGGGGCAGGAACGGACGTTTCACCGGCTGCCGTCTGCGGTGACCGGGAAGTCCCTGCGCTTCACGAACGTCGAGCAGGAAACCCCCATCGGCGAGCTCGGCGCCTACTACGTCACGGCCGCCAACGAGCCATCCGGATCCGGGCGGCTCAGCTACCGCCTCACGTCCGGCGTGGAGCCGGACCAGGCGAGCGTGGCCTCGATTGTCCGCTTCATCAACGGCCGCTACACGGCCGACGAGCGTTCGACGATGGTGGCGATCCCCGCCGGCGCCGCGCGAACCGCACGCGCCAGCGCTTCGTCGGGTCTTCCCATCGTGCACATCGTCGTGCCCTCGGATTTCCGTGACGCCGATCTTGGCGCGCGCCGCGCCCAGTACACCTACTCGTGGGTCAACATGGAGGCGGGACTCGACGGCATCGCGATCGATCTGCCGGCGCTGAACGTGAAGCCGACGCACGGGCCGTACTTCCCGCTCAATATCCAGGTGAAGGACCCGATCTGGCCGCTCCGCAACATGCTGGACGTCAGCGTATCGGTCAAGCCGGGAGAGCCCCATACCATCTGGCTCGACACCCGCGACCGCATCCTGCCGAACGACAAGGGGCTGTACCTGACGATCGCCGGCGCCGGCCCCGACTTCGGGCCGGCGTCGATCGAGGGCGCCGAGATCCGGCTGATCTGCAAGGCGCGCAAGGACGCCCTGCCGGAGCACACGCTCGACCGCTTCACGCAGGTGCGGGCCGTCTACGCGCACATGGTCGAAGAGTCTCCGCGCAGCCACCGGCTGAATCTCTTCAATCAGTTCGAGACGGACATGTCCGACCTGCTGCGCGTCGACCCGGAGCATATGCTGGGGCGCCAGTACTGGTACGACTACAATCGCGAGCAGCAGCGTCCGCCGGCCACGCTTCCGAGCCCGCCCGACGGCGTCCCGCTGTGGGCGTTCCGCCAGGTCGAACACCTCAAGAACGTGAAGCGCTTCGTGAACTGGTACATCGACAACCGCCAGATCGAGAACGGCGAACTCGGCGGCGGCCTGTCAGACGATGGGGACTTGACCAACTGGTGGCCGGGCACCGCGCTCATGGGGGCGACGCCGGCCAAGATCCTGCAGTCGCTGCGGCGGGAGATGGACGCGTTCTACGAACAGGGCATGTTCACCAGGGGTCTGTCGACGATCCAGACCGACGAGCTGCACAGCTACGAAGAAGGCATCCAGGTGCTCGGGCAGTCGCTGCTGCTCGACTACGCCAGCCCGAAGCAGCTCG
>JAPKZP010000073.1 GCA_026393735.1 Acidobacteriota bacterium | reverse complement strand
GTCGTGTGTGTCGTCGGGTCTCAGGCCGCCCGCCCGGTCGAGTCTCTACAACACGCTGGCGCGGATCGAAGGGCACCGCTACCGCGTGGCCGACCTGCCTGGCCACGTCGTTCGGGCCCTGTACAATCTCGCGATAACCGGGGACGTGCCGGGGCACCAGCTGGCCTTCTACTGTTTCAACTACGGGTCGATGCGTGCGATCAGCTACGCAGCCGGGTTGCCGTGGCTCGACCTCTACCAGGCGCTGCACGTGCGAGGGTGGCGACCGCGCAGCCGCGGCCTGCTCGCTGCGGTCATGCGCACTCGAGGAATCCGGTGACCGCACCCTACTCGCCCTCGCAAGTAATTCCCCGAGACCTCGCCGCTGCCGTTGACGCGCTGACGTACTGGTTCGTGATCGGGGGCCAGGCTGTCCGCTGCTTCGCGCCGTACCGTCCAAGTCGCGACGTCGATTTCGGCATCGACAACCCCGAGAACCTCGACGACCTCGTCAGCCAACTGGGGCGACGGGGTGACGTCGAGATTCAGGAACGGAGCATCGACACGGTTCACCTGCTGTGGAACGACACGAAGGTCTCTGCCTTCGTCGTGCCGCATCTGGTCCGCCACGTCGAGGATCGCCACCTCGACATGACGGGCATCCTGGCGACGAAACTGCACGTCATCCTGGACCGGGGCCTGCGGAGGGACTTCTTCGATCTCTACGTCATGCTTCAGCAGCACCGGCTCGGCATCGCCTCGGCCCTCGGAGCGATGCGCACCGTCTACCCGGGGCAGATCGATGAAGGGCTCCTGCTGCGCGCGCTGACGTATTTCGACGATGCCGATCGCGAGGCGACCGTACCTGGGGAAGGGAAATCCGACTGGCGGATCATCAAGGACTACCTTCTCGCCCAGGTCGGGTGCCTGCTGACGCCCCCGATGCGGCGCCTCTCCATTCAGGCGCAGACCGCGGACGTCTGGAGAGACTGACCGACGCCGGACACGTTGACGATCACGGACCCTCAGCCGTCGCCCGCAGCCTCCGCGAGCGCCCGCCCACCCACCTCGTCGCCAAGCGTCCCCTACTTCTTCGGGGCTTCGGCCTTCGGCGACTCGACGCTGACGGCGAGCGCCTGCGTGTAGGTGACCTGCACCTTGTCGCCGACCTTGACGCCGGCGAGGTTCTTCGGGTCCTCCACCTTGAAGCTCATCGAGCTCCCGTCTTCCCGCTTGACCGTGATCGACGGAATCGTGGGATTGATGACCTGGATGGTCACGACGGCGGTCAGCGTGCGCGCCGCAACGCCGGCAGGCGACCCGCTCTGGCTGCGCACGATACCCGTGGCCTCAGCCACCGGCGGCTTCGCCCCGGGCTGCTGAATCGCATACACCACCGACTCGTAGTACTTGAACGTGACCTTGTCGCCGACCTTGAGGTCGTTGAAGCGCTGGATCTCCGGACCGGCGACGACGGTGTTCAGGCTGCCGTCGTCGAACTTCAGTGTGATCGCGCGGCTGGCCGAGTCGATCGCCTGGATGACGGCCGAGGCGGACGCCAGGACGGCCTCGCCCCGAGGCGCTGGAGTCTGGGCCGGAGGTTGCGCAGGCGGCTGCGCGAAGGCGACGGCGGCCACGAGGATCATCGCAGCGGCCAGGGCGGGTGTGAGTCTCTTCATCTGTCGTTCTCCTGCAGGACTGCGAGCCCGGACGAGCCGTGCGTCAGTCGGGTTCGCTCGGAGGAAATTCCGAGTCTCCACACAGTACTACAGGGCCGCAACGCCTGCACACCTGGGAGCGCTACGGGGACGCAGGGTCTCAGAACACCCAGCCAATCGAGAGGGTCACGCCGGCGTCGTGCTTGGTTGCGTTCTCGCCGGGCGGCTTGTTGTCGAAGGAATCGTAGAAGGTCAGGCCGACCGTGAAGTCGCTCACGATTTCCCGGCTCAGGGTGACGTCGGCATCCGTGCGGACGCGTCCACCCACGTTCAGGCTCGGGTAGACCAAGAACGTGGAGGAAAAGCTTGTCTTCGGCGTGTCGTAGGTGAAGAAGGAGTACTTGGCCCCGGCGAACGCCTCGACGTTGGTGGTGCGATCCCCGTTCACGGGGACTTCGAGGTTCTGCGTGAAACCGGATGCCACGCTGAACAGTGACCGGTTGGTCTGCCTCAGGTAGCGGCCCGCGCCGCCGCCGTACGCCGCGCGCAACTGGAGGCCGAGGTCGGTATTGTGCTCGGCCTTGCCGGTGACAATCACGAACCAGCGGTTCGGCAGCAACTGGTTGTAGGCGAGCGTGTACATCGTTCGCGTCGTCTGCGGCTCGTTCGGCTGCACGGTGACGGTCGTGTCAAACTTCGTCGAGAACTCGAACTTCGGCCGCCGCGTGCCGACGCTGGCCGACAGCGATCCCTGGCCAATGCCGCTCGACTCGGTGTAGCTCGCGCCGAGGCTGACCGAGCCGTCGAGCCGGCTCCAGAACGACTGCTTCAGCGGGCGGATCTTGACGACCGACAGCAGATCCACGTTGATCGTCCGGCCGTCTAGCGTGATACCCAGCGTCGCGTGCGGGCCAGGGCCGAGGGTGCCGTAGAAGCGCGCGCCCGTGGTCAGTTCGACTTCGAACCACTCCGGCGCCGTGAGCGCGAGCACCTTGTCCCACTCGACGTAGACGGTGCCCATACTGGTGGTGGACAACTCGAGCTTGCCCACCCGCAGGGACTTCACCTCGCCTCGGATCTGGTCGCCGTTCTTGAGCACAACCAGGCCGGTGTCGGCGGCGGCGGCGGGGCCGGCGGCGAACAGGAGGGCCACCAGATACACGGACCACCCGATGGCGGGCTTCGTCGGCCACCGGCGCTGTTCGCACAGACTCGCACGCATCGCAGGAATGCTACCATCTCCCGCATGGCGATGCATCGAAGCGGCTCACTCCGACGCATGTTCTGGGTACCCCTCGCGTACGCGGTCGCCGGCTCGGCGGTCGGCATGCTGCTGCCGCGAGCCGAGGCGTACCTGCTCCCGAATTCCACGCTCGGCGTCTCGCTGGGGTCGGCGCAGCTGATCCTGTCGACAATCGCGTCGGGCATGATGGCGCTCACCGCCATCGTCTTTTCGGTCGCGTTCGTGATGGTGCAGTTCAGCGCGACCGCCTACTCGCCGCGCCTCGTCATTTGGCTCGCGCGGTCAGCGGTCATCAACCACTCGATCGGCGTCTTCACGGCAACGTTTCTCTACGCCATCGGCGCGATTGCGTGGATCGACCGCCGCGGCTTGGGCATGGTCCCGCCGATTACGGTCTGGTTCGCTGGCGTCCTGCTGTTCGTCAGCGTCCTGTTCTTCGTGCTGCTGGTCGAGAAGATCGGGATGCTGCAGGTGACACGCGTGCTGATGTTCGCCGGCGACGAGGGCCGCCGCGTCATCAACCGCATGTACCCGCCGCCGGGGGACCCCCGCCAGGGCGGCGCGCCCTCGCCGGCCGGCGCGGCTTTGCCGGCGCGTGCGCCGGTCCTCGCGACCCTGACGCATCGCGGAGGCCCCGGGGTGGTGCAGGCGGTGCGCACCGACCCGCTTGTTGCGCTCGCGCGCCGGCACGACGTGGTGATCGCGCTGGCGGTGTCGGTCGGCGACACGGTCATGGACGGCATGACGATCCTGACCGTGCACGGTAACGGCGCGCCACCGCCGGAGGCCAGAATCCGGCAGGCCGTCGAACTCGGGCCGGAGCGGACCTTTGAGCAGGACCCGAAGTACGCGCTGCGCATCCTCGTCGATGTCGCCATCAAGGCGCTCTCACCTGCGATCAACGATCCGACGACGGCCGTGCAGGCGCTCGATCAGATCGAGGACCTGCTGCTGCGGCTGGGCCGCTGCGACCTCGACGTCGGCCGCGCCTACGACGCCGAGGGGCGCCTCCGCTTCGTGATGCCCGTGCCCACCTGGAACGACCTCGTCGTGCTCGCGCTGGACGAGATTCGCTTCTGCGGGGCGACGTCGGTGCAGGTCATGCGACGGACGCGGGCGTTGCTCGAAGATCTGAGGGCGCAGGTTAGATCCGACCGCCGCGCGGACCTCGAGTACTTCCTGGCGCGGGTCGACAAGGGCATCCGCCGTGACTTCCAGGACGCCGACGATCAACGCGACGCGCTGGAGCACGACCGGCAGGGCCTCGGCCTCTCCAGGAATCGCCGCGAGGAAGCCGCGCCAGACGCCTGAGACCCCACGGTCCGGGCGCGACGGCTGAGCTAAGATAGCGCTGCCGATGGTCATGGACGAATCAGTACATCCCGGCAGCGCAGACACGTCCGACGACGGCGCCTTCGAGGCGCTGCTGTGGGAGCTGTTCCTGCGCTTCGTCGACATGCCGGGTGACCGTGTCGATCAAGCGATCCGCGACGCCCAGCGTCGCCTGTGCGAGGCGCTCGACCTGGATCGGGCGACCTTGTGGCAGATCGCGCCGGACGACGAGACGGATCTGCGCGTGTCGCACGTCTTCGAGCGGGGAGGCACGGTCGAGCACATCGATGAGCGGACCGGCAGCATCGAGTCAGGTGAATCCCGGCTGTTTCTCCTGGACGGGGCCGACCCGTTCCCCGCGACGGGAAGCGCCAGACTGATGTTTCCCTGGTTGGCTCCGTCGACGGTCTTCCTCCGGAGGCCGCTCACGATGCGGCGAACCTGCGCCGGGCAGCGACCCGCTCAACCGTCATCGTGCCGCTGAAGACCGAGTCCGGGGTGCTTGGCTGCGTCGCGTTCGCCAGCACCTCGCGCGAACGGGCGTGGCCAGGGGCGCTCGTCCGCCGATTAGAGCTCGCGGCCCAGGTATTCGCCAGGGCGTTGAACGCGAAGCGGGCGCTGCGGGTCGAGCGGGAAAACGAGGCGCGCCTGGCCCTGGCCGCGGCCTCCGCGAACGCCGGCTTGTGGGAATACGAGATCCAGACGGGACGGATCCGGGCCAACGACGTCGTCAGGCGCCTCCTCGGCCTCCCGGACGGCGGAGAACTGACCAGCGACACAATCCTCGCCGTCGTCCACCCGGACGATCGTGAGCAGTACCGGCATCGGCTGGCGTCGTTCCTGGATCACGACGAGAACTACGACCAGGAGTACCGCCTGCTGTTGCCCGACGGGACCGTTCGCTGGATCAACTCCAAGGGCAAGCCCTTCAGCGCGTATCCGGGGCAGCTGCCCGATCGCGTGTTCGGGGCATCGATTGACATCACGGAGCGTAAGCGCAGCGACGAGCGGCTGCGGTCGGCCCTGTCCGATCTGGAGAAGGTGCGCGACCAACTGCAGCACGAGAATGTCTCGCTGCGCGACCAGGTCCAGCGGCACGGCGCCGAGTCGCTCGTCGTCGGCACCAGCACGGCCATTCGCGCGGCCCTCGCCCTGGCCGACCAAGTCGCGCCGACCGGCGCCACCGTGCTGCTCCTGGGTGAAACCGGCACGGGGAAGGAGCGGTTCGCCAGCTACATCCACGAGCGCAGCCCTCGCCGCGGACGGCCGATGGTGCGCGTCAACTGCGCGGCCATTCCGACCACGCTCATCGAATCGGAACTCTTCGGCCGCGAGAAAGGGGCGTTCACCGGCGCGCTCGCCCGCCAGATCGGGCGCTTCGAGCTGGCCAACGGCTCGACCATCTTCCTCGACGAAATCGGGGACCTGCCGCTCGAGATCCAGGTGAAGCTCCTGCGGGTCATCGAGGAGCGGTGCCTCGAGCGCCTCGGCAATCCCCGTCCGGTGGCGGTGGACGTCCGGATTGTCGCGGCGACCCATCGGGATCTGGCGAACGCGGTGCGCGAGGGACAGTTCCGCGAGGATCTCTACTACCGGCTGAACGTGTTCCCGATTGCGCTGCCGCCTCTCCGGGAACGCCTCGACGACATCCCGCTGCTGGCCCGGGCGATGGTCGACGAGCTCGGGAGGACGATGGGAAAGCGGTTCGACCCGCTGACGCACGGCGCCCTGATGGCGCTCCGGAAGTACCACTGGCCTGGCAACATCCGCGAACTGCGCAACGTGCTCGAGCGGGCGATGATCACCAGCACCTCCGCCGCGCTGCAGATCGCGCTGCCTGCGGCCGCGTCCAAGCCGCGCCCGATCTCACCGGCTTCCACCCTGAAGGACGTCGAGCGCGCGCATGTGCTCGAGGTGCTGGCGCAGACAGGCTGGCGCATCCGCGGTCCTCAAGGCGCCGCAGCGGTCCTCGGGATTCCTCCAACCACGCTCGAGAACCGGATGAAGAGACTCGGGATCTCCAGACCAAATCCGCACGCCCGGCCGAGGTAGAATCTCCCACATATGGGAGCCCTGGTGGTCGTCCCGATCCTCCAGCCCTGTGCGAACTACCAGTTAAACCTCTTGAAAAAAAGACTTAACGGCTACGTAGGCCTCCCACCTATGTCGGCACGGTTGCTGCTATGCTTCCCGGCATGACCCAGATCTATCTCAGGCTGACGGCACCCGCCAGCTGCGCGCCAGAGATGCTGCGGACGTTGGAGGCCTTCCGGCTTCCGGCTGAGCTCGACCGGGACTGCGTTTCGACGCACCTCGGCGTCGATTCGCAGGACCCGGACGTCGTGGTCTACATCGAGGAATGGCTCAGCCCGGACGGGCTCGACCGCCGCGTCGCCTCCCCGAGCTTCATTGGATTGCTCGGTCTGCTCGAAATGGCGGCTGAGCAGCCGACGCTCGTACGCCGGGCCGAAGAAACTGCCGATGCCGCGGCCGATGCTCGGCGCCAGCCAGCTTAACGATTGGGGCACACTACTGTGACACTGAAGCCTGTCTTGGGTCCTTCAACGATCCTCATCGCCCCTGTCCTTCTCGCGCTCAACGCGGTGGCTGCGGCCGCGCAAACCTCGTCGCCGGGCCCGGTGACGATCTCCTGCGAGTCAAGACCCGGCGTGCGCACCGTCTGTTTGGGCGATTCATCGGCTGGAGTCGCACTCGTGAAGGAGGCCGGCCCCGCCGCCTGTCTGCTGGGCAAGACCTGGGGCTATGACGACAAGGGCGTCTGGGTGGCGGATGGCTGCAGCGGGGAGTTTCAGCTCGGACAGCCCTCGACCTTGGCCGCTGCGGCCCCGACCGCCCAGACACCTGTCGCGGCGGCCGCTGGCCAGCCGGCGCCGCTGAAACCGTACGTGCCTGTGGAGACCTGGGGGGAGTTCGACCCCGGCAAGGGCTTCCTCGTCGGCAGGAGCAGTGCCGGTGAACTGGGCATCAGCGGGTACGCGCTGGCGCGCTACGTGAACCAGATGCCTGGCGAGTCGACGTTCACCGATCACCTCGGCAACACGCGCTCCGTGGATGGCCGCAACGACATCTGGCCGCACCGGGTGATGATCTTTCTCAAGGGGTGGCTCAGCTAGCCGAAGCTGATCTACACGGTCACCTTGTGGACCGTGCTCGACACCAACCAGAACGCGATCTTCGGCAACCTGGGCTATCAGTTCAGCCGGAAGTTCAGCATCTACGCCGGCCTCAACGGCAACCCGGGAACCCGTTCGCTCCAGGGCTCGCACCCCTTCTGGCTCGGCCACGACCGCGTGATGGCGGACGAGTTCTTCCGGCCCTTCTTCAACTCCGGCGTCTGGGCCCAGGGCGAAGCCGTGCCCGGCCTCTGGTACAACGCGATGCTGGGGAACACCAACAGCAACCTCGACGTGAAGTCCAGCCAACTGGACCGGACGTTCACTACCGGCGCGTCGATGTGGTGGATGCCGACCACGAAGGAGTTCGGTCCCAAGGGCGCGTACGGCGACTACGAGATGCACGAGAAGCTGGCGACCCGGTTCGGCGTCTCCACGACCCGGAGCCCCGAGCAGCGTTTCACGAGCGCCACCAGCGGCGGCCCCGAGAACTCGACGCTCCGGCTCGCCGACAGCGTGAACGTGTTCGACACCGGATCGCTCGTGCCCGGCGTCACGGTGGACACGGTGGACTACCGAATCCTTTCGTTCGACGCGGGGGTGAAATACAAGGGCTTCTTCCTGCAGACGGAGATCTACAACCGCTGGCTCGACCACTTCAAGGCGGACGGGGTGCTGCCGGTGACCAGCATCCATGACACCGGTTTCTACGTGCAGGGGGCGTTCTTCCCCGTGCCGAAGAAGCTCGAGCTCTACGCCGCGACGTCGCAGATCCTCGGCGACAAGTCAGCCGGGTTCAGCAACAGCTCCGAGTACCTGATCGGGGGCAACTACTATCCCTTCAATTCCCGCAACCAGCGGCTCAACGTCCAGGTGATCGACGTGAACCACTCGCCGGTCAGCAGCGCGTTCGGGTACTACGTCGGGGGGCTGAACGGCACGGTTTTCTCCACCGCCTTCTCGGTGTTCTTCTAGAGGGAAAGGCAAACGGCATCATGAATTTCGGCATGCTTCACGGGCGTCGGACGGCGGCCATGGCCGCCTGCGCCCTCCTGTTCGGTCTCGCCACCTTCTCGATGCGGATTGCGGCGCAGGCTCCCTCGCAGCCGTCGGCAACCGTTGCCTCAGCCGGCGACGGCTACCTCCTGCACGACTCCCACCTGCACCTGACCAACTACATCCAGGAGGGGCCGGACATCCACGACTTCCTGAAGGTCATGGGCACGAAGGTCGGCCGCGTGGCGATCTTCGGCCTGCCGCTCCAGCAGATGTGGGACAAGCACAATACCGGCGACTTCGCGCCGACCTACTACCTGCAGAGCGACGCGCCGCTGTACTACTATTCGTTCACCGATGCGTTCATCGCGATGCAGTACAAGTCGCTGACGCCTGCCGAGCAGGCGCGCTTCGACCCCATGATCACGGGGTTCAACCCCGCGGACATGTACGCCGCCGACCACATCAAGCGGGTGCTGCTGACGTTCCCCGGCGTCTTCACCGGGATCGGCGAGTTCACGATCCACAAGGAGTTCGTATCAGCGAAGATTCCCGGCAAGACAGCCAGCCTGCTCGATCCGGCCCTCGATCGCATTCTCGATTTCACCGGGGAGGCTGGCCTGATCGCCATCTTCCACAACGACATCGACATGCCGTTCCCGAAGCCGGGCCAGGAACCCTGGATCGTGCCGCAGTTCCGGGATCTGCTCCTTCGCCATCCAAACGCCAGGGTGATCTGGGCGCATGCCGGCGTCGGCCGCATCGTGCACCCGGTGAAGGATCAACTGGGGATGATGGAGCGCGGCCTGGCCAGCCCGAAGCTGGCGAACTTCTTCATCGACATCTCGTGGAGCGAACTCGCGAAGTACGTGGTGGCGACGCCGGAGTCCACCGCCGCGATGGCCGATCTGATCAATCGCTACCCGGATCGGTTCCTCTTCGGCACCGACGAGGTGGGGCCGACCGAGCAGGGGAAGTATCTGACGACCTAC
>JAPKZP010000560.1 GCA_026393735.1 Acidobacteriota bacterium | reverse complement strand
CTCGGCCTCGCACTGGGCTCTGAAGTGCGCGGAGATCCGATCCCAGTCGGGCCGGCGCACACGGTAGAACGCGTCGAGATGATGAAAGTAGACGTATTCGTCATCGTCGATGAACTTCTCTTCGCCCTTCGGCAGGCGCTCCGCCAGTTCGTCGGCCAGACACTTCTGCCGCGCCATGAACTCGGCGTTGCCACCCAGGAGGATGTCCGTGCCCCGGCCCGCCATGTTCGTGGCAATCGTCACGTTGCCCAGCCGTCCGGCCTGCGCCACGATCTCCGCTTCCTGCGCGTGGTACTTCGCATTCAGCACGACGTGCTTGATGCCGCGCTTGCGCAGCATGCCGGAGAGCTTCTCGGACTTCTCGATGGACACCGTGCCGACCAGCGCAGGCCGCTGCAGCTTCTGCTGTTCGTCGATGTCCGAGACGATGGCGTCGTACTTCTCGCGGACCGTGCGGTAGATCGCGTCCGGGAGCTCCTGCCGGCGCAGCACGCGGTTGGGCGGCACCACGAGGACTTCCAGCTTGTAGATCTTGAAGAACTCCTCGGCCTCGGTCTCCGCCGTTCCGGTCATGCCCGAGAGCTTGGCGTACTTGCGGAAGTAGTTCTGGAAGGTGATGGTCGCGAGCGTCTGGTTCTCGCGCTCGATCTTCACCTTTTCCTTCGCCTCGACCGCCTGGTGCAACCCGTCGCTCCAGCGTCGCCCGGGCATGAGCCGGCCGGTGAACTCGTCGACGATGACGACCTCGCCGTCCTTGATCATGTAGTCGACGTCGAGGCGGAACAGGGTGTGGGCCCGCAGGGCCTGGTTCACGTGGTGGAGCAGCGGCATGTTGGCCGGGTCGTACAGCCCGCCCGGGTTCATGCGGTGCGCCATCAGCTTCTCGGCCTTCGCCATGCCGCTCTCGGTGAGCGTCACGGTCTTGTGCTTCTCGTCGACAAGGTAGTCGCCCGTCGCTTCGAGCCGCTCGCGGTCTTCGGCCTTCGTGTCGCCCCGGGTGACCTCGCCCGGGGCCAGCTTCGGAATGATCCGGTCGACCTCGTAGTACATGTCGGTCGACTCGTCGGCCGGGCCTGAGATGATGAGCGGCGTCCGCTCCTCGTCGATCAGGATGCTGTCCACTTCGTCCACGATCGCGAAGTTGTGTCCGCGCTGGACGTAGTTGGCCAGATCGAACTTCATGTTGTCGCGGAGGTAGTCGAAGCCGAACTCGTTGTTCGTGCCGTAGGTGATGTCGCACGCATAGGCGCGCTGGCGTTCCTGGTCGTTGAGTTCGTGCTGGATCACGCCGACGCTCATCCCGAGGAACCGGAAGATCCGGCCCATCCACTCGGAGTCGCGGCGGGCCAGGTAGTCGTTGACGGTGACCACATGAACGCCATTGCCTGACAGAGCGTTCAGATAGGCCGCGAGGGTGGCGACCAGCGTCTTGCCTTCGCCCGTCTTCATCTCGGCGATGTAGCCGTTGTGGAGCGCCCAGCCGCCGATAAGCTGGACATCGAAATGCCGCATGTTGAGGGTGCGGCGGCCGGCCTCACGGACCACCGCAAACGCGTCCACCAGCAGGTCGTCAAGCGCGGCGCCCTGGGAGACTCGTTCCTTGAAGCGTGCGGTATGCGCGCGCAATTCGTCTTCGGTGAGTTCCCGAAGGGCTGCCTCGCGGGCACCGATTTCCGCCACCAGGTGCATCGAGCGGCTGAGCGTACGGGTGTTCTGCGTACCGAAGATCTTGGCGAGGAGGGTGTTGATCATGAAAGGGTCAACGACACCGTAGGTATCTTCCGATTCTAGGGGACGGCCCGCGGATCCGTCAAGGAACCGGGGCGCGTGGGAGATGGACCGCCCGGCGTCTACCGGGTCGTGAGCATGAGCTGGAGGGGATTGATCAGCTGCCCGTTCGCCAGCACCTCGTAGTGCAGGTGTGGCCCGGTCGCGCGGCCGGTCGCGCCCACGTAGCCGATCAGGGCGCCGCGAGCGACGGAATCGCCGGCCTTCACGGCGAACTGCGACAGGTGGCCGTAACGGGTCTTGAGCCCGAATCCGTGGTCGATCACCAGCAGGTTCCCGTAGTTGCCGCTCCACGAGGCGCTTTCGACGACACCCGCGGCCGGGGCCACGACCGGGCGGCCGCGGTCGGCTGAAATATCCAGTCCCTGGTGGTAACCGGGATCTCCGGTGAACGGATCGGCTCGCTCACCGAAGCCCGCCGACAGCCAGCCGATGGTCGGCCAGATGGACGGGGTCGCGGCGGCGAGCGCCTCGCGCCGCTCCACGTCGGTGCGCACAATGCGCAGGCGGCTCTCGAGACGGCCGAGCACGTCGCGCAGGAGGCCGAACGTGTCTTCGGGGGAGGCGAGCGCCGTCGCCATGTACTCCGTCGGCTGCGCCGTCGTGCCGCCACCCATCGCCCGCGCCTTCACGACCGCTGGCAGCTTCTGCATGGCCTTTGCCGTGGCCGGGTCGAGATTCGCGCGCGATGCGAGCTCGTCAATCACGCCCTGCAGCGACACAATCTGGGTGGCCAGTTCGCCCGTCGCCGCCTTGTAGCTCGTGTTCTCCATCTCGAGGGACGCGGTGTCCGAGCGCAGCGACGACAATTCCGCCACCGTGCTCCAGCGAATGCCGAGACCGACCAGAACGGGAAGCGCGAACATGAAGGCGACCGTCGCGAGTGACCAATCCAGACGGACGGTGAGGCGGCGGCCGACACCGCTGGTTCGATCGATGAAGACGACGGTGTAGCGGCGGGACAGGAAACTTGCCATTCAGCTTCTTCTGATGTTTTCGGCCAAAATCAGCCCTGACAACAGATAACGGCTTGAGGCGCACAGATCAAGCGCGACAAGCCGTGATGCAAGAAGTTACCACAGCGGCCTCGAGCCTGGAAGCGCTATTTCGATACAGGCAAAACAAAAACGAAACGCGCGCTGCATCACGAGGAGAGACGGTACTGGACCGCTTCCGCCACGTGATCGGCGCTGACGTGGTCAGCTCCGGCCAGGTCGGCAATCGTGCGCGCCACGCGGAGGATGCGGTCGTGGGCGCGGCCGCTGAGAGCCAGGCGACGCACCGCGGCATCCAGCAGGGCTCGTCCATCGGTATCCGGTCGTGCGAATCGGCGCAGCGCGCGGGCCTTCAGAAGCGAGTTGATCCGGACCCCGGTGTCCCCAGACCGCGCCGCCTGACGACCCCGCGCGCACAGTACACGCTCACGAATTGCGGACGAGGACTCCTGCGGCCGGTCATCCCCCATCACGTCGGGCGGCAGCCACGGCACGTCGACGCAAAGGTCGATCCTGTCGAGCAACGGGCCCGAAATGCGTCCGGCGTATTTTTCCCGCTGGAGCGGCGTGCACCGGCACGCCCGGAATGGGTGTCCGGCATACCCGCACATGCAGGGATTCATGGCGCCCACGAGCGTGACGCGGGAAGGGAAGTCGACGACCCGCGCGGCCCGCGCGATTCGAATCGTGCCTTCTTCGAGGGGCTGACGCAGCACTTCGAGGGCGCGCCGCTCGAACTCGGGCATTTCGTCCAGAAACAGCACCCCGTTGTGCGCCAGGCTGAGCTCGCCAGGCCTCGGGTATGTCCCACCGCCAACCAGGGCGACATCGGAGATCGTGTGGTGAGGAGCCCTGAACGGCCGCGCCGTGAGGAGGCCGGCACCCGCCGGGAGCAGCCCGGCGATGGAGTAGATCGATGTTGACTCAAGAGCCTCCTCGAACGTGAGGGGTGGGAGGATCCCCGCCAATCTACGCGCCATCATGGTCTTACCGGATCCGGGCGGGCCAGAGAGCAGGACGTTGTGGCCGCCAGCCGCCGCCACCTCGAGGGCCCGTCGGGCGAGAGCTTGTCCCCGCACATCAGCGAAGTCGCCCCAGGTGTCGATCCCCGAGTCCGCAGGCACCGGCGTCTCTCCGCGATCCGGCTCGGGTCGACCGGACGCCTCGATCGCATCGACGGCCTCCATGAGTGTCGAGACGGGCCGCACGTCGATCCCGGGGATCACACGTGCTTCGGACGCGTTTCCGTCCGGAACCAGCAGGACGGGGATGCCCAACCGGTCCGCCGCGATGGCGGCGGGGAGCACCCCGCCGATCGAGTGGATTGAGCCATCGAGCGAGAGCGCGCCGAGCACCAGGGCCTCGGGGAAGTCCCGACGGCGGGTGGCACCGTTTGCGGCCAGGAGGCCCAGCGCAATCGGCAAGTCGTAGGAGGTTCCCTCCTTCCGCAGGTCGCTGGGAGCCAGGTTGATCGTGATGCGCTGGTACGGGAAGTCGAATCCCGAATTGCGAATCGCCGTCCGCACGCGGTCGCGGCTTTCGCGCACGGTGATGTCGGGCTGGCCAACGACCGTGAACGACGGCAACCCTGGAGACACATCGACCTCGACGTGGATGACCCGGGCTTCTATCCCGACAAGCGCGGCTCCTCGAAGCGTGGCCAGCACGCCAGGATGAGGTGCAAGGAAAGGTCCATCGACGGCCGGTCCGATCAATGAGGGATTCGCGGAAACGCGGGCGGCGGCTGGCAGTTCTTTCCAATTCGCCGGGCCCAAAACGGCGCAGCTATGGACATCGCAGACGGGACGAGGATGCGCTCAGGGGTGCGACGACCCGCCGCTGCTGCGGCTGGGATAGACTGTCAACCGGTCGCCGGGATTGATGAGGTCGGTCTTGAGCGAGTTCCAGGACCGGATGGCCGCGACCGTGGTGCGGTACTGCCGGGCGATGGATGTCAGCGTGTCTCCCGGCTTGACCTGATACGTCACCTTCTCCGGCTCCACGCTGGCTGGGGTCCCGGCGGCTACCAGGACTGCGTCCGGCACCGCCGATGGCGCTGTGGCCACGACGGGCTCCGGCCGGTCGGTTCGAGCGGCCAGCAGCGTGGTCGGAGGCCGGGGAATGACGAGCTTCTGGCCGGGGCGCACGCCGGCCCGCTGGCCCAGGTAGTTGGCCTCCGCGAGGTCGGTCCGTCGCACCTTCAGCTTGTTCGCGACCGACTGGAGCGTCTCCCCACGACGCACGGTGTACCACTGCAGGGCCGTCAGTTCCTCTGCAGGAGTCTCCGCGAGCTTCTGCTGGACGGCGGCGGCTGTCCCCACCGGAACACGCAGCGTGAAATCCTGGCTTCGGACCGGCGTTGTCCAGCGGCGGAGATCGGGATTGAGCCGCTGGACCTCATCCAGCGGCACGCCGGTCCACTCCGCGACACGGCGCAAGTCGACGGGGCCAGGCACCGTCACCGTGTCCGCCGTGACCGGCTCAACCGGGTCCAACGTGAAGCCGTACTGCACGGGATTGCGGGCAATCACGATGGCGGCGAGGACCATGGGCACGTATTCCTTGGTCTCGCGCGGCAGGTAGCGCCCCTTTTCGGCGATCGTCCAGAAATCGTTCGAGCCCCGTCGCCGGATGGCGCTCTGCATCGTCCCTGGGCCGCCATTGTAGGATGCGAGCGTCAGGTGCCAGTCGCCATTGAACATGCCGTTGAGGACTTTCAGGTACTTCACGGCCGCGGCCGTGGCCTTTTCGGGGTTCGAACGTTCGTCGATGTACCAGTCGTATTTCAGGCCGTTTTCGACGGCGGTGCCCCGCATCAACTGCCAGAATCCCTTGGCTTTCGCGCGGGAGAGGGCGTCGGTGCGAAACGCGCTTTCCACGATGGGCACGTACGCCAGGTCGAGCGGGAGCGCCTGAGCCCGAAGCGCACTCTGAATCATCGGGATGTACGGCTGGCCGCGCTGGAGCGAGATCTGGAACCACTCGCGCAGGCGGCCCTGGAAGAGATCGATGTACGACAGCACCTTGGCGTTCAACGGAATCGGCACGTCGTGCGCCGTGCTCCTGAGGTCATTCTCGACCGTATCGCGCAGCGCTGCCTCCGGTGGGGGGAGGTCGAAGGTCGAGAGCGCCAGCAGTTCATCGAGCGAGGCCGGGACGCTCGGCCGCTCGGCGAATCCGTCGCCCTCGGCGAGGGCGCGCAGTTCATAGGCGCTGATGCGATCCACGAGGCGATCGAAGTGCTCCCGCAGCCGGGCGTCGGCTCGCGCTCCAACGGGCGACTCCAGAATCACGTCGAGGGCGAGATTGAACTCGATCTTGGCCTTGTCGAGATGGCCCATCTGAAGTTCGCCCTGTCCCGCGTCGAAGTGCGATTGCGACAGCGCAATCAGGTCCTGGACGGGGTCAGGGCGCAAAACGGGGGTCGCAGGCGGAGACTGGACGGCCGGCAGCGCAGCGGGTGGTGCGACGGTGGGCGTCGTGACAGGCGGCGTTGTCCGTGCGGCGCCGCTGCACGCGGCGATGGACACCGTCAGCAGGACGGCTGCGACAAGCGGGGAGCACGGTCTTCGGCTCATCAAGTCTTCAGAGGAGGATCGAGGCCCGTCGCGGTCCGCGACCGCACTACCGTCGACAGACGTTACCATGCGGGTTCAATGACGGTCAACGATAACCCCTGTCCGGACAACAGTAGCGGCGCCATGGCCGGTCCGGCCCTCTTGCCTACGGAGTCAGCCAGGGCTATGATGTTTGACTCAGGTTCGAGAGGAACGCTAGACATGGCTGGTGCCCACATGACTGTTCGATTGTGTATCGTGACTGCCCTGGTCCTCGCGTCGGCTGCCTGCGGGAAGAAGGCCGACACAGCGCCCCCAATGGCGACGCCAAGCGTCACGGCAAACCACACGCGGATCCCTCTGGGCAGCCCCGTGGAGGTGACGTACAAGTTTCAGGTGGCCCAGGCGGCCGCGTTCACGAAGGACTACCGCGTGCTCGTGCACTTCCTCGACGCGGACGAGGAACTGATGTGGACCGACGAACACAATCCTCCGGTGCCGACATCCCAGTGGAAACCCGGACAGACCGTCGAGTACAAGCGTACGGTGTTCGTGCCACTCTATCCGTACGTGGGGGAGGCGTCGGTGACACTGGGCCTCTACGCCCCGGGCACGAACGAGCGTGTGCCACTGGCCGGCGAAGCCGCAGGCCAGCGGGAGTACCGCGTCGCGCGCATCAGGCTGCAGCCGCAAACCGAGAATGTCTTCCTGGCATTCCTCGACGGGTGGCACGGGCCGGAGACGGCGGCCGACAACCAGACGGTCGAATGGCAGTGGATGAAGAAGGACGCGACGCTGCGTTTCCGGAACCCGAAGCGCGATGCGCTGTTTTATCTCCATTACGACGGCCAGCCGTCGATGTTCGACACGCCGCAAACCGTGACCGTCTACCTGCGCGATGAGGTCGTGGACACCTTCCAGGTCACGACGCCCGATGAGGGGATCCGACGGATCAGCCTGAAGGCGGCGCAGTTCGGCGCCGACGACATGGTCGTGCTGCGGTTGTCCGTGGACAAGACGTTTGTCCCGGCGCTCGTCAAGCCCGGAAGCAAGGACATCCGCGAGTTGGGCGTCAGGGTCTTTCACGCGTTCATCGAACCGCAATAGTTCGAGTCGCGACGGCGGCCCGGCTGAGCGGACTCCCGCGTCAGCCGGGCCGCCGTCACCCTACCCGTCCGAATCCCCCCGACGATGGTCTAAAGCCCGGAGCGGGCGCGCGTTCGCCCGCGTCGCGAGGGGAGAGTCTGTTATAATCGCCACGGTTTGTTCGGTGTCCCTAATTCTCTGACTGCGCTAGGCTTGCGATGGAATATCGCTGTAGGTTGGGCACCCCGACAGGGCAGATCGTGGAGGAGGTGCACGTCTCGGAAAGCGAGAGCCACCTGCGTCACGACCTGGAGCAGAAAGGCTATTGTGTCCTCGCCATGCGTCCCAAGCACATCGCCGGGCGCCTGGCGTGGCCGACGGTCCGTCGGCGTAAGATCCCCACGCGGGAGTTCCTGGTGTTCAACCAGGAGCTGGCGACGCTGCTGAAGGCGGGGATGCCGCTGGTCCAATCCCTCGACATCCTCCGCGGCCGGGTGGACCACCCGACGTTCCGGCCCGTGCTGGACGACATCTTCGAACGGGTACGCGCAGGCGCGGCCATGTCGGACGCGTTCTCGGCACACGGCGAGCTGTTTCCGGGAGCGTACGTGGCGTCGCTCCTCGCGGGCGAGAAGAGTGGCAGCCTCGACGGCGTGATCCGTCGCTACGTCGCGTACATGAAGGTGATCGGCGCGGTGAAGCGGCGGACGGTGTCCGCGCTGGTCTATCCCGCCGTCCTGGTGGGCCTGTCGCTCGTCGTCGTCGCCATCATCGTGCTGAAGGTGGTGCCCGAGTTCTCGACGTTCTACGACAGCTTCGGCGGCGAATTGCCCCTTGCGACCCGGGTGATCGTGCGGGGGGCCGCGTTCGTGCAAAGCCAGTTCCTCCTGCTGATCGGCCTGTCGGTACTGGTCGGCGGCGCGCTCTGGAGCTGGGTGCGTCGTCCGCAACAGCGGGCATGGATCGATCACGCCGTGCTTCGCGTGCCGTGGGTCGGCTCGGCAGTGAAGCGCTTTGCCACGTCGCAGCTGGCCCGTACGCTGGCGACGCTGCTGGGGGGAGGGCTGCCGCTCGTCAGCGCCATCGAGATCTCGTCGCGGTCCACGGGGAACCGGTTCCTGGCGGGCGAGATGCGCGAGGTGGGGCTCCGCGTGCGCGAAGGTGAGGGGTTCTCGGCCGCACTGACCGCCCGGGGCGCGTTCCCGGATGTCTTCTCCAAGATGGCCGAAGTGGGCGAGTCGACGGGCGCGCTCCAGGAGATGCTGTCGAGCCTGGCGGACTTCTACGACGAGGAAATCGAAACGGAGATGGGCCGGTTCGTCTCGCTGGTCGAGCCGGCGCTGCTGATCATCATGGGCGTGGTCATCGCCAGCCTGCTGCTCGCGCTGTACATGCCGCTCTTCCAGTTGACGTCGGTGGTGGGCGCGCACTGACAGCCGCGCCCGGAGAGACATGGCCTTGAGCGATCGTGACCCTGTCGTGACCCAGCCGCCGGTCGGGATGTACGCGGACCGCGGCGCCGAGCCCGCGGCCGACCCGGTCGCGGAAGAGGCTCAGGCGCGCCATCTGGCCGACCGCTACGCACTCGAGTTCGCCGACCTGCAGCACTTCCGCATCGATCACGACCTGTTCCGCTCGATCCCCGCCGACCTCATGCTGCGCTACGGGTTCGTCCCGTACAGGAGGGACGGACGGTCGCTCGTCATCGTGGTCTCCGATCCCAGCGACCTGCCGATGATCGACGAGCTCGAGGTGCTGCTGGCGACGCCGCTGCGTGTGATGGTGGGGCCGCGCTCGGCGATCGACGGCATCCTCAAGAAGAGCGAGAGTTCCCAGCGTGTGCTGGAAGAGGCAACCTCGGATTTCCAGGTTCAGCTCCTGAAGGACGAGGACTCGGGCGACGAGAACCTGACTGTCGAGCGGCTCACGAGCGACATCAGCCCGATGATCCGGCTCGTCGACTCGACGATCTTCACGGCGATCCAGCGTCGCGCATCCGACATCCACATCGAAACCCAGGACGACGCCGTCTACGTCAAGTACCGGATCGACGGCGTGCTGCAGGCCGCGATGCGTCCGATCGCGAAGCAGCACCACAGCACGATTATCTCGCGTATCAAGGTCATGGCGGAGCTGGACATCGCCGAGAAGCGCGTCCCGCAGGACGGGCGGTTCAAGCTGCGGGTGCCGGGCAAGACGATCGACTTCCGCGTGTCGATCATGCCGAGCGTGCACGGCGAGGACGCGGTCATCCGCATCCTCGACAAGGAATCGATCAGCGAGCAGTTCAGCGAGCTGCGCCTGGACATCCTGGGTTTTCCCGACGCCGAACTGCGGCGGTTCCGCAAGTACATCGCCGAGCCGTACGGGATGGTGCTCGTCACGGGCCCGACGGGGAGCGGCAAGACGACGACGCTCTACGCGGCGCTGTCGGAGATCAGGTCACCCGAGGACAAGATCGTCACGATCGAGGACCCGGTCGAGTACCAGCTGCAGGGCATCACGCAGATCCCCATCAACGAGAAGAAGGGCCTGACGTTCGCGCGAGGCCTGCGCTCGATCCTGCGTCACGATCCCGACAAGATCATGGTCGGAGAAATCCGCGACCCGGAAACGGCGCAGATCGCCATCCAGTCGGCGCTGACCGGACACCTGGTGTTCACGACGGTGCACGCGAACAACGTCGTGGACGTGCTGGGCCGCTTCCTCAACATGGGCGTCGAGCCCTACCAGTTCGTCTCGGCCCTGAACTGCGTGCTCGCTCAGCGCCTGGTGCGCATGATCTGCACGCACTGCAGGCGGCCGGCAACCGTCTCGCGCGCGCTGCTCGACGAGTCGGGCCTCGACCCGGCGATTCTCCAGAAGCATGTCTTCTACGAGGGCGCCGGCTGCATCGAGTGCGGCGGCACGGGGTACAAGGGGCGCACGGCCATCTGCGAGCTGCTGGACCTGTCGGATCGCATCCGCGAACTCATCCTCGCTCGCAGGCCGACGTCCGAGATCAAGAAGATGGCCCGCGAAGAGGGCATGCGCTTCCTGCGCGAGAGCGCGGTCGAGCAGGTCCTGCATGGACGGACCACGCTGCGCGAAATCAACAAGGTGACGTTCGTCGAATGAAGCTGCCGCCGTTTCTCCGCACGCCGCCCCCCAACGTGGCGCTCGAAATCAGCCCGCGGCGCCTCGTCGCGGTCTGTCTTTCCGGTGGTGGGGGCGCCCGTCCGCAGGTCAGCGGCTGGGCGGTCGAGCCGCTGCCCGAGGGTGCGATCGTGGCGTCGCTGACCGCGCCGAACATCGCGCGGCCGGCTGATGTCGCGCGGGCGATCGAGCGCGTTTGGGAGCGGCTCGACCAGCGGCCGCGGCGCATCGCGCTGGTCGTGCCCGACTCGATAGCCAAGGTCTCGTTCGTCAAGTTCCAGCAGGTGCCCGCGCGGGCGGCGGATCTGGACGAACTGGTCAAGTTCCAGATCCGGAAGGCTGCGCCGTTCCGCGTCGAGGAGTCCCAGATCGCGTTCGCCGCGGGCGCGTCCGGCTCGGATGGGCAGGAGTTCGTGGTCGTGCAGGCCCGGCGCGACATCGTGGCCGAATACGAAGAGGTGTGCGTGTCGGCGGGCGCGGCTCCGGGCGTGGTCGAGTTGGCGACCATCGCCGTCTCGGAGTGCGTGCGCGCCATGGGGCCCGAGCCGACGGGCGACTGGTTGCTGATCCACGCCACGGCGGACAGCGCGGCGCTGGCCATCTTTCGGGGCGACGACCTCGTGTTCTTCCGCCACCGC
Source organism: Acidobacteriota bacterium (assembly GCA_026393735.1). Lineage (GTDB taxonomy): Bacteria > Acidobacteriota > Vicinamibacteria > Vicinamibacterales > JAKQTR01 > JAKQTR01. The sequence continues at coordinate 5,210 of JAPKZP010000560.1, read as the reverse complement.
GGTGCCGACGGCGATGCCCACCTGGGCGAACTGGCGCACCAGACCGCGATGTACTACCAGGACCGGCTTGGGGGCCGGGGCTTCTCGCGGGTCGTGGTGGGAGGGGCGACGCCAGAAGCCCTGGCGAGCGCCACGTGGCGGGACATCCAGGCGCGGCTGGGGGTGACCGCCGAGGCGATCGATCCCGAACGGGGCATCACCGTGCGGGCCCGGGCGCCATGGTCTCCCGACACAATGGAGGCCGCCACCCCCGCCTTGGGGCTGGCGCTCTCCCTCCGGAGCGAAGCGTAGGACGCGCCCACGATGCGACGGATCAACCTCTCGACCCGCCCGTTCTACAATGAGCGTGCCGTGCACGTCGTGCTCGGCCTGCTGACGCTGGTGGTCCTGGCGGTGACGGCGTTCAATCTCTGGGAGGTCTACGTCCTTTCGGGACGCCAGGCCGAACTTCAGGGACGCATTGCGATGGCCGCGGGCAAGGCTGGTGAGTTCCGCCGCGAAGCCGTCCGTATCCGTTCCTCGATCAGCCCGCGGGAACTCGATGCCACCGTCGCGGCGGCCCGGGAGGCCAACGCCCTGATCGATCGGCGCGTGTTCTCGTGGACCGACCTGTTCAATCAGTTCGAGGTGACGCTCCCGCCGAACGTCAGGATTGCGTCGGTCCGGCCCCGCGTGGAGCGGGACGGTACGATGATGCTCAGCGTGGTGGTGCTGGCGCGATCCGTTGAAGGCGTGGACACGTTCATTGAGAATCTCGAGAAGGCCGGGTCGTTCAGGTCGGTGCTGTCGCGCGAGGAGTTCCTGAACCAGGACGGCCTGATCCAGGCCAGTCTCGAGGGACGCTACGTCCCGGCGGTCCAGGCGTCCGCGAAGCCGCAGCCGGGAGGGTCCCGATGAGCCACTGGATCGTGCGCGTGCTCCGAGAAAAGCGCGCCGTTGTCCTGCCGCTCGCCGTGCTGATGCTGCTGAACGTAGGCATCGGCGCCCTCGTGGTCTGGCCGATGGCCGGGCGCGTGACCCAGGCGGAACAGCAGGAACAGGCGGCGGTCCAGGAACTGGTGTCCGCACAGCGAGAACTCAAGGCCGCGGGCGACACGCTGCGCGACAAGACGCGCGCCGAGTCGGACCTGAAGAAGTTCTATACCGAGGTGCTGCCCGCAGGCATGGCGGGGGCGCGCCGCGCCACGTACGTCCATCTGGCCGCGCTGGCGAAGGGCGCCGAACTGCAGTACCAGCGGCGCATGGAGGAACCGCGCGAACCCAGGCAGGGCGACGCTTCGAACATCTCGACGCTCACGCGCTTCGACATCTCCATGGTGCTGAAGGGGCACTATGAAAGCGTCCGCCAGTTCATCCGCGACATCGAAGCGTCCACGGCGTTCATCGTCATCGACAACGTGGCGCTGGCAGAGGGGCAGGACGCCGAGTCGCCGCTGGTGCTGACGGTGGAGTTGTCCACGTACTACAGGACGGTGGCACGTGGAGACTAATCGACGGCAACTGGCGCTGTTGACGGCGATCGTGGCCGTCATGATTGCCGTACTGTGGTGGCAGTACGCGGGAGACGGGGTCCCGGCGGCTGCGACGACCGCGGCCGCGGTTCCGCCTGCGCCGCCCGCAGCGGCCGTGCCGGCCCGAGGTGGGACTGGACCGGCGGCCGGGAATCGAACCGTGCCCGACGTCCGGCTGTCGGTGCTGGGGCAGGAGTCGGCTGAGCCCGTGGATACGGGACGCGATCCCTTCCGGTTCGGGGCCCCACGAGACACGGGAACGGGACCTGGGGCGAGCGGCGGGCCGGCGACGGGGCCGGCCGGTTCGGGTCCTGCGGCGCCGGCCGGTCCTGCGGTGCCGGCAGGGCCGCCCCCGCCGCCGCCGATCCTGTTGAAGTACATCGGCCTGGCGCAGCAGGGCGTGAACGGCCGGACGATCGCGGTCCTGCGCGACGAGCGGGGCATTTACTACGGCCGGGAAGGCGACGTCATTGAGGGGCGGTACCGACTTCTCCGGGTCACTGCGGACGCGGTCGAGGTGGCGTACGTGGACGGCCGCGGACGGCGGATGATCCAGTTGACTGGCGGACAGCCGTGACGCGGCGGCGGCAAGGGAGCATGGCATGGTGAGTACGGGCACTCGGCACATGTGGCAGCAAGGTGCCGCCGTGCTGATCGTCGTCGCCATCGCGGTGGGCGTGTCGGCGTGCGCCTCGGGCCGCTCCTTCCTCCACGGGAACGAGGCGGCGCTCCAGAACAACTGGGACCTCGCAGTGACGTACTACCAGAAGGCGGTCGAGGAGCATCCGACGCGCGCGGACTACAAGATGGCGCTCGAGCGGGCGCAGATGTCCGCCTCACAGCTGCATTTCGAACGGGCCCGGGGACTGGAAGCCAAGGACCAGCTGGACCTGGCGCTCCTCGAATACCGGAAGGTCGTCGAGTACCACCCGGCCAACCAGGAGGCCCACTCGAAGATCCAGACCCTCGAGCAGACGATCCGCGACAGGATTGAGGCGTCGCGGCCCAGGCCCGCCGTCGAAGGGATGCGGGAGAAGGCGCGGCAGTCGATCGGGGAACCTGTGCTCGATCCCACGTCGCGCAGTCCCCTCGTGCTGAAGTTCCCGAATCGCCAACTGCGGGAAGTGCTGGACTTCATCCGCGAGTCGACGGGCATCAACGTCGCCTACGACAGCGGATTCCAGGATCGTCAGGTCACGGTGGACATCGACGGGGTGAATCTCGAGCAGGCCCTGCACCAGATCCTCACGGTGAACGGCTATTTCTATAAGGTGCTGAATCCGCGCTCCATCATCATCATCCAGGACAACGCCCAGAAACGGCTGTTCTACGAAGAGCAGGCGGTCCAGACCTTCTATGTGTCCCACGCAGATCCGACCGAACTCGTGACGCTGCTCAACACGGTGGTGCAGTCGCAGCAGCAGGGCGTGCGCCCGACGTTCGCGGCGAACAAGACCAGCAACTCCATCACCGTGCGCGCCTCGCTGCCGATGCTGCAGCTCATCGAGCGCATCATCGCGATGAACGACAAGCCGCGCGCCGAGATTGCCATCGATGTCGAGATCCTGGAAGTCGACAAGGGCAACGCGAAACAGTACGGCCTCGACCTGAGCAGCTGGTCGCTTCCCCTGGTGTTCTCGCCGGAAACGCGCCCGAGCGCGAGCGGCAGCAGCGGGTCGTCCGGTTCGACTACGACCGTCACGGACACCAGCTTCAATCTGAACACCATCAGTGCCGGAGTCAGCACGGCCGACTTCTACTCGGCCGTGCCGCAGGCGGTCATGCGCTTTCTCGAGACCGACTCGCAGACCAAGGTGCTCGCCAAGCCCACGCTGCGCGGGCAGGAAGGTGAGAAGCTCAGCCTGAAGCTCGGCCAGGAAATCCCGGTGCCGAACACGACGTTCTACAACCCCTACGGGAGTTCGGGCGGCGTGGCGACCACGCCGCTGACGTCGTTCACCTACAAGAACGTCGGCGTCAACGTCGAGCTCGAGCCGCGCGTCACCTTCGAAGGCGACATCGTGATGAAGCTTGCGGTCGAGATCAGCGCGAAGGGCGCCGACACCAACGTCGCCGGACAGAACCTGCCGTCGTTCACCACCCGCAAGGTCGAAAGCCGGATCCGCCTGCGCGACGGGGAATCGAACCTGCTCGCGGGACTGCTGCAGGAGAACGAGCGGAAGTCGCTGAAGGGGTTTCCCGGCGCCATTCACGTGCCGATCCTGAAGCAGTTCTTCTCGTCGAACGACAACGAGATTCAACAGACCGACATCGTCATGCTGATCACGCCGCACATCGTGCGGACGCACGAGCTGACGCAGAAGGACTTCGCCCCGATCTACATCGGGACGCAGCAGAACCTGGGCCTGACCGGCCCGCCTCCGCTCATCCAACCGGCGGCGGCTCCGGCAACGGCGCAACCTGGGCCGGCCGCTCAGCCGCCCCCTGGCGTGACGGCCACTCCGACCGTGCCCCGCGGAACGCCGAATGTCCAGCTGCCGCCAACCACGCCCGTGGCCGGCGCGGTCCCTGGCGCGGCGAGTCCCGCCCCAGTCACGCAAGCCCCTGCTCGTCCGTCGGTTCCGGTTGAAGGACAGACGCGGACACCGGGCCAGACGCCGGTGGCACCCGTTGCCGTTCCGGCCCAGGCGGCCGCGCCGCCGACTCCGGCGGCGAACCCGGTGAGCCCGGAACCGGTTGCGCCAGCGCAGCCGGCACCGCCCCCAGCGCAGGCTGGCCCTCCCGCCGCGCCACCTCAGGTCGCTCAGCCCGCGGTGCTTGATTCGACGCGCATTGCGCCGACGGTACCCGCAGGCCCGGCCGTCGTCGCGGGGGCGCCGATTACCGTCCCCATCAATGTGACCGGTGCATCCAGACTGAGCCGCGTAACGCTATCGCTGCGGTACAACCCCAAGGTCCTGCGGGCCCGTCTCGTGCAGGAGGGTACGTTCATGCGGTCGGGGGGCAGCACGGTCACCTTCGCGAACCAGGTGGACGCCGCCGGCGGGCGCGTGGACATCACGATTACGCGCGCGAACGACGCGACCGGTACGACGGGCGACGGCATGCTCGCCGCCGTGGTCTTCGACGCCGTCGGGGCGGGCGAGTCCCAGGTCGCCCTGGGTGGGGTGATCTCGGGACCGGGCGGAGTGCCGATGCCGGTGCAGTTCGGGCAGGCCAGAGTCACGGTCAAGTAGGGGTGCATGTCGATGATCGGTCCCAGGTTCACCCGCGCGACGGGCTACTCCTTCGTGGAACTGCTCGTGGTGACGACGATCATCCTGGTGCTGGCCTCCGCCGTGATGCCGCTCGCGCGTGTCACGATGCAGCGGCAGCGCGAGGCGGAACTGCGGCGGTCGTTGCGCGAGATGCGCACGGCCATCGACAATTTCAAGGACGCCGCCGACCAGGGGCGAATCGGCGGCACGGACCTTCAGCTGGACAGCGAGGGCTACCCGGCCGACCTCGACAAGCTTGTGGAGGGTGTCCCGGCTGTGGGGGACGCGTCGGGCCGCAAGCTGAAGTTCCTCCGCCGCGTTCCCGTCGATCCGATGACGCACAGCACCGACTGGGGCAAGCGCGCCTACCAGGACGAGCCGGACGCACGAAGCTGGGGCGGCAAGAACGTGTTCGATGTGTATTCCAAGAGCGAGGGCGTGGCGCTCGACGGCACGAAGTACCGCGACTGGGACTGAGACG
>JAPKZP010000665.1 GCA_026393735.1 Acidobacteriota bacterium | reverse complement strand
GTGGACCCGAAGGCCCTGATGGGGATCCTGCGCTCCGAGTCGGGCGTGAACACCTTGATCGGGCTGAAGGTGGGCGACGAGGACGTCCGGGTGCTCATGCGTGAGTACCAGGTCGACCCGGTCACGAGCAAGCTGCTGCACGTGGACTTCTACCGCATCGCGATGGACAAGCTCCTCACGATCTCGGTCTCGATCTCGGTGAAGGGCGAGCCGAAGGGCGTCAAGGTGCAAGGCGGGGTGCTCGACTTCGTCCACCGCGAGGTGGACATCGAGTGCCTGCCGGCCGACATCCCGGAGCACATCGAGATCGACGTCAGCGAGCTGATGCTCGGCCAGGCCATCCGCCTGCGCGACGTGGCGACGAACCCGAAGTGGACGCCGGTGACCGACCCCGACATCATGCTGGTGCACGTGGTGGCGCCGCGCGCGGTGGTCGAGCCGGTTGCGGCGGACGCGGCGGTCGCGACGGCGACGGCGGCGCCTGGCACGGCGGCTGAGCCCGAGGTCATCAAGAAGGGCAAGGTCGAGAAGGCCGAAGAAGAGAAGTAGTGAAGCTCGTGGTCGGACTCGGCAATCCGGGGCGTCGCTACCACGCGACGCGGCACAACATCGGGTTTGCGGTGGCCGACGAGGTGGCGCGCCGGCTCGACGCGGAGTTCGAGCATGGGCGCGCCAACGCGCTGACGGCCCGTGCGCGCCGCAGCGCCGAGCCGCTCCTGGTGGTCAAGCCGCTCACGATGATGAATCTGAGCGGGGAAGCCGTGCAGGGGCTGGCGCATTTCTACAAGGTCGACGCGCCGGACATCCTCGTGGTGGCCGACGACGTGAACCTGCCCCTCGGCCGGCTGCGGCTGCGTGGGCGTGGCTCGGCGGGCGGTCACAACGGGTTCAAGTCGATCATCGGGTGCCTCGGCACGGAGGAATTCCCGAGGGCGCGGGTGGGCGTCGGGCGCGGCGACCCGCGGCGCGACCTCGCGGATCATGTCCTGGCGAAGTTCGACGACGACGAACGGAGCGAGGTGACAGACGCAATTGCCCGGGCTGCCGACGCGGTGGAGACGTTCCTCGCGGAGGGCATCGAGGCGGCCATGAATCGGTACAACAGAGCAGAGGAACCGTCCTCCTGACTCCTTGCCCCCGCGGGTGCGCGGGGGCCGTCATGTCCAGAAGGAGCATGCATGAGTCAAATCCGACAGTACGAGCTCGTCTACATCATGTCGCCCGACGCGACTGAGCAGGAGATCACCGACCTGCACACGCAGGTCGAGTCGATCATCGCCCGCTACCAGGGCGAATTCCAGAAGACCGAGAACTGGGGCCGCCGCCGGATGGCCTTCCGGATCGGCAAGCACCGCGAAGGCACCTACGTCCTCGAGGTGTTCAAGGGAACCGGCGAACTGACCAAGGAACTCGATCGCCGCCTGAAGGTCATCGACAACGTCATCCGCCACCTCATCGTCCGCGTGGACGAGGAACTGCGGGTGGCCGAGCGCGATCGCGCGCGGCGCCAGGCGGAGACGCAGCGCCGCATCGACCGCGGGCTGCCCGTCGGCGGGCCGCGGCGCGGCGCGTCGGATGACGACAGGGATGATGATCAGGCTGACGGGGCGGAGGTGTAGTGATGGCTGACGAACGACGATCGGGAAGCCCCTCGGGCGGCAGGGGTCGGGGCAACGCGAAGAACACCAAGGACGGCGGACAGCGCCGCGGCATGTTCCGGCGCCGGAAGATCTGCAAGTTCTGCACGGAGAAGGTCGACTACATCGACTACAAGGACGCCAAGATGCTGCTGCCCTTCGTGCCCGAGCGCGCGAAGATCCTGCCGCGTCGCATTTCGGGCGTGTGCGCGATGCACCAGCGCAAGCTGCAGACGGCCATCAAGCGGGCGCGGCAGTTGGCCCTGCTGCCCTACATGACAGACTAGGTGGAGTGCCATGGAAGTCATTCTTCGTGATCACGTGGAGAACCTCGGCCGGCGCGGCGACGTCGTGAAGGTCGCGGACGGTTACGCGCGCAACTACCTCCTGCCGCGCAAGCTGGCGCTGCCCGCCACCGAGGCCAATCGGAAGGTCGTCGAGCGGCAGCGCAAGATCGTCGACGCGCACGAGGCTGCCGAGAAGGCCGGCGCCGAGACGCTGGCCGCTCGCATGGCCCAGGCCGAGTGCGTGCTGGCGCGCCGCGTCGGCGAGCACGAGACGCTGTACGGCTCGGTCACGTCGGCCGACATCGCGGAGGCGCTCGCCGCCAAGGGCTTCGAGATCGACAAGCGCAAGATCCAGCTTGACGAGCCCTTGAAGCAGATCGGCGAGTTCACCGTGCCGATCAAGCTGCACCGCGAGGTCGTGGCCCAGCTGCGTGTCAAGGTCACGCCGCTCGCGGAGGCGCCGCCGCAGTAGGCGAGAGAGAACAGGCGGGAGGCGGGAGGGAGGGCCTTTCCGACTCCCGCCTCATCGTCGCGCTCATTCTCGCCTTTCGCCTTGAACCTCTCGCCTGAGTGAGGCACTCATGGCCGACCCCGCCATCGAACGTCCGCTCCCGCATAACCTGGAGGCCGAACGCGCCGTGCTTGGCGCGGTCCTGCTGAACCCGGAGGCCATCCACCAGGCCGTCGAGTTCATCAAGGAGAAGGACTTCTTTCGTGACGCGCACCGCCGCATCTTCGAGAAAATGCTCGCGCTCATGGAACACGGCCAGGCCATCGACTTCATCACCATCAAGGACGAGCTGGGCCGCACCGGGGAACTCGACCAGGTCGGCGGGCCGGCCTACATCGCCTCTCTCGTCGACGGTCTGCCGCACGGCGTCAACGTCGGCGACTACGCCCGCATCGTCAAGCAGAAGTCCACGCTGCGCAGCCTGATCCAGTCGGCCAACCGCGTGCTGTCGAGCGCCTATCAGGCCGAGGACGATGCCGAGGCCATCATCGACGAGGCGGAGCGGGAGATCTTCGCGATCGCGGAGGGAGCGATCCACGGCGGGTTCGTCTCGATGCGCGATTTGGCCAACGCCAGCTTTGCCGTGGTCGAGCAGGCCCACGCGCGCAAGCAGCTGGTGACCGGCGTGCCGACCGGGTTTCTCGAGCTGGACGAGATGCTCGCGGGCCTGCAGCCGTCGGACCTCATCATCATCGCCGGCCGGCCCTCGACGGGCAAGACGAGCCTCGTGCTCAACATGGCGCAGCACGTCGGCACCAAGACCGACATGACCGTCGGCTTCTTCAGCCTCGAAATGTCGAAGGAACAGCTGTTCCTCCGGATGCTGACCTCCGAGGCCACGATCGACGGACACCGGTTGCGCACGGGGTTCCTGGGCGAGCGCGACTTCCCGAAGCTGACGCAGGCGATGGAGGTGCTCGGAAAGGCCAAGATCTTCATCGACGACTCGGCCAGCATCGGCGTGCTCGAGATGCGCGCCAAGGCCAGGCGCCTCAAGGCGGAGCACGGGCTCGACCTGATCGTCATCGACTACATCCAGCTCATGCAGGGACGGGGCCGTTTCGAGAACCGCGTCACCGAGCTGGCGTCGATCTCGCGGGGCCTGAAGGGCCTCGCGAAGGAACTCCAGGTGCCGGTCGTCGTCCTCTCGCAGCTCAGCCGGGCCCCGGAGAACCGGCCGAACAAGCGGCCGCAGCTCTCCGACCTGCGCGAGTCAGGCGCCCTCGAACAGGATGCCGACGTCGTCGTCATGATCTACCGTGAGGACATGTACGAGGCGACCGAGGAGAACCAGGGCGTCGCCGAACTGATCGTCGCCAAACAGCGAAACGGCCCGACCGGAACGGTCAGGCTGGCCTTCATCCGCGAGTTCACGCGTTTCGAGAATCTCGAACTCAAGCGACCGTCGTGACCCGCTCGACCCTCGCGCACGTCGACCTGGACGCCCTGGCTGACAACTACCGGAGCATCCAGGCGTTTGTCGCCGCCCGCACCCCGACACTGGGGTCAGACTCCATTGCGAGTTCTGCAACCAGGGGTGCGGCACGGAATGCCGTGGAGTCTGACCCCAGTGCGACTGGACCCATGGCGCCGGTGGTGATGGGCGTGGTCAAGGCCAATGCCTACGGTCACGGGGCTCCGACCGTGGCGCGCGCGCTGGAGGACGCGGGCGCGGGGATGGTGGCCTGCGCGGACGTCGAGGAGGCCATCACGCTGCGCGAGGCCGGCGTGCGCTGCCGGATCCTGGTGTTCGGGGCCCTCAGCCTGAGCGTCCTCGACGGGATCTTCGAGCACGACCTGACGCCCAGCATCTCCACGCCGATGGCGGGCCGCGAGGTGCAGCGCGCTGCGGAGCGGCGCGGCAGGCGCGTCCGGTACCACCTGAAGATCGACACGGGGATGAACCGGCTCGGATTTCGCCACGACAATCTCGGGCGGACGATGCCGGGGCTGCTGGACGCGCCGAACCTCGAACTGGAAGGCGTCTACACGCACTTCGCCACGGCCGATGATCCGGCTGACGCCCTGTTCGCCGAGCAGCGGCGGAACTTCGCGCATGCGCGGCGGCAACTCTCCGCCCTTGGCGTTCCGCGGCACCTCGTGCACGCCGCCAACAGCGCCGCACTGCTGGCGGATCCGGACGTGTGGTTCGACATCGTGCGTCCCGGACTGCTGCTCTACGGCGTGGTTCCGGACGCCTTCGCCGGCCGGATCAGCCTCAGGCCCGTGATGAGCCTCCGCAGCCGGGTGGTCGCGGTGAAGGGCGTGCGGCCCGGTGAGTCGATCGGGTACGGCGCGCGCTTTCGCGCCGGCCGGCCTACGACGATGGCCGTGGTGCCGGCCGGGTACGCCGATGGTCTGGACGTCCGGCTGGCGGGAGGCGGCAGTGTCCTGGTGCGCGGCAGGCGCGCACCCATCGTCGGGTCGGTCTGCATGGACATGGTCACCATCGACGTTACCGGCACGACCGTGGAGCCCGGCGACGAGGTCGTCTTCGTGGGCCGGCATGGCGACGACGAGATCACCGTCGGAGACATGGCGCGGTGCATCCAGACGATTCCCTATGAGCTCCTCTGCCGCGTGGGCTCGCGAATCGAGCGCGTTTATAATCACTCGCATCTCCAACCCGCCGGGCCGAGCCCCGGCACCCACGGCACCGGCCCGGAGCGAGCAGGATCGTGAAACCGCAGAAGACCGTCTTCGCCTGCCAGGAGTGCGGATCCCAGTCACAGAAGTGGCTGGGGCGCTGCCCGGAGTGCGGCGCGTGGAACTCGTTTGTCGAGGAGCCCACGGCGGAGCCGGCGGCGCCGTCGCCGAACCGGTACGCCGCGCCCGCGGGTGACGGGGCGAAGCTCTATTCCGAGATTGCCACGTCAACGGCGGCCCGCATGACCACCGGCATCGACGAGTTCGACCGTGTGCTCGGCGGCGGCGTCGTGCCCGGCTCGCTCGTGCTCCTGGGCGGCGAGCCGGGGATCGGGAAGTCGACGCTCCTGCTGCAGACGGCGGCCTATGTCGCGCGGGCGACGGGCCCCGTGCTCTACAGTTCCGGCGAGGAGTCGGAGCACCAGGTGAAGTCGCGCGGGGAGCGGCTGGGTGTGGGTGACGCCCCGCTCTACCTGCTGGCGGAGACGTGCCTCGAACGCGTGCTGGAGGAGATCGCGCGGCTCAAGCCCGCGCTCGTGATCGTCGATTCGATCCAGACCGTGTTCTCGCTCCGAATGCAGTCCGCTCCCGGCAGCATTGGCCAGGTGCGCGAGGCGGCCACGCAGCTGCTCTTTGCCGCCAAGGCGCAGAACGTGCCGACGTTTCTCGTCGGCCACGTCACGAAAGAGGGCAACCTCGCGGGGCCCAAGGCCCTCGAGCACATCGTGGACACCGTGCTCTACTTCGAGGGCGAACGGCACCATGCGCACCGCATCGTGCGTGCGGCCAAGAACCGCTTCGGCGCCGTCGACGAACTGGGCGTATTCGAGATGACCTCCGCGGGACTGCGGCCTGTCCCGAATCCGTCGGCCATGTTTCTCGCGGAGCGGCCCGCCGGAAGTCCGGGGTCCGCGGTGCTCTGCTCGGTGGAGGGATCCCGCCCGATCCTGGTCGAAGTCCAGTCCCTCGTCAGCACGAGCTCGTACGGCTACGCCAAGCGGACCACCGTCGGCCTCGATCAGAACCGCCTCTCCCTCATCCTCGCGGTGCTCGAAAAGCGCGCCGGCCTGCAGCTCGGCGGCGACGACGTGTATGTCAACGTGGCGGGCGGGATGAGCGTGGACGAACCGGCCGCCGACCTGGCGGTCGTGGCGGCGGTCGTGTCGAGCGTGCGGAGCCGCCCGATTGCAGACGGCACCGCGGTCTTCGGGGAGGTCGGGCTGGCTGGCGAAGTCAGGGCCGTCTCGCATGCCGCCCGGCGCGTCCGCGAGGCGGCTCACATGGGTTTCTCGCGGTGCATCATGCCAGCCGCTAGCGTCGATCCGACCGATCCGGGTCTGGCCGATACCTCCTGCACGCTGGTCGGGGTTCGAACGGTTCAGGAGGCGATCCAACATCTTCTTTCGTAATCCCTGCTTGACCTCGGTATAGTTCCTTCATACACGGAGGCCTCATGGCCTGGTTCATACTGGTTCGGCTCTTATTCTTCATCGGCGCCACCTATACCGCGGCGGCCGTGCAGCCCATGCCGGGCGGCATGCTGATCAACGCGCTGTTCGGCGCAGCCCTGGGGGCGATCGCGGTCGTCCTCGAGTGGCGCCTGCGGGACGTCAGCATCCCGCACCTGCTCGGTGCGATCATTGGCGCGGCTCTGGGCCTGTTGTTCGCGGATCTCGTCGACCGCGCGCTCGTGACGACGACGGATCCCCGGTGGGTCTTCCTGCACCGGATGATCGACCTGCTGTTCCAGTACATCGGCATCGTCATCGGCGCCCGTCGCGGCGAATGGCTCGAGCCGTCGCGCCTCATCACGCTCTTCCGTGCCGCCGGCCCGCAACGCCGCTACAAGCTGCTCGACACGAGCGTCATCATTGACGGCCGTGTCGCGGACATCTGTGAGACGGGGTTTCTCGACGGCACGCTCGTCGTGCCCCAGTTCGTGCTGAAGGAGCTGCAGCAGATCGCGGATTCCGGCGATACGCTCAAGCGGAACCGCGGCCGCCGCGGCCTCGACATCCTGCAGAAGATTCAGAAGATGTCGGGCGTCGAGGTGATGGTGTCGGACCTCGACTTCCCGGACATCCGGGAGGTCGACCTCAAGCTCATCGAGCTCGGCCGCACGCTGCAGGGGAAGATCGTGACGAACGACTTCAACCTGAACAAGGTGGCCCAGTTGCGCGGCGTCGAGGTGTTGAACATCAACGAGCTCGCCAATGCGATGAAGCCCGTCGTGCTGCCCGGCGAGATCATGAAGGTCTTCATCCTGAAGGAAGGCAAGGAGTCCAACCAGGGCGTCGCCTACCTCGACGACGGCACCATGGTGGTAGTGGACAACGCCCGCAAGATGATCAGCAAGACGATCGACATCGTCGTGACCAGCGTGCTGCAGACGACCGCCGGCAAGATGATCTTCGGCCGGCACATCGAACCCGGCATGGCGCCGCAGATGCCCCCGTCCGACCGCGATGAGGCGCGGCGGTCGCGGCCATCCACGCCGTCGCAGGTACTCCCGAACAGCAAGTGAAGGTCCCATCCTTTCACTGGTGGCGCACGGTCTTCTACCTGATTCCCCTGATCGCGATCTACTCGATCGTGCTGGGGACGGTGTCGATCGGGTCGAGCCTCTTCGGGGGACGGGGGCACTTCGCGCACGCCTGCGCGCGAGCCTGGTCCCGGCTGATTCTCGTGACGACGCGCGTCCGCGTGTCGGTGGAAGGCCTCCACCTCCTCTCGCCTGACACGACGTACGTGTTCGTGTCGAATCACCAGAGCATCTACGACATCCCGGTGATCTTCTGGTCGCTGCCGTTTCAGCTCCGGATCACCGCGAAGGAGTCGCTCGGGTCGTTTCCCTTCCTCGGCTGGCACCTGCGTCGAACCGGTCAC
>JAPKZP010000729.1 GCA_026393735.1 Acidobacteriota bacterium | reverse complement strand
ATGAGCGGTACTTCCGGGAAGTGCCCCGGGAAGTAGTCCTCGTTGACCGTGACGTTCTTGATCGCGGAGATGCGCCGCCCCGGCTCGAACACCGCCACCTGATCCACCAGTCCCGAGGGGAACCGGTGGCACAGGCGGTCCAGGGTCGAGGCGACGTCCATTCCGCGGGCCGCGGCGCCCATGCTACTTCTTGGGCGCGGGAGCGGCCGCCGCCGTGACGGCGTCCAGCCTGCGAATCACTTCATTCGTCAGGTCGAGGCCGGCATCCGCCCACACGAGGCCTGAATCCGCCTGGCTGAACAGCAGTTGCAGCCCCTTGTCGCGCGCGACCTGCTCGATGATCGGGGCGACCTTGCGCTGGAACTCGACCTGCAGCTCGTTCTGGAGTTCCTGCAGTTCGGCCTGGGCGTCCTGGGTCATGCGCTGGATTTCGACCTGGATCTTGTCGATGTCCTTCTGGATCTGGGCGCGGGCATCCTCGCCGAGGACCGCGCTGCGCTGCTTGGTCTGCAGCGTTTCGACGGCCTTGTTCTTGTCGTTCAGCTCGGTCGCCTTCCGCTGGCGGAGCGCTTCGATCTTGGAGCTCGAGGCCTTGCCGTCAGCCGACTCGCCGGCGATGCGCTGGATGTTGATGAAGGCGTACTTGGCCCCGTCCGGGAACTTCGGCGCGGCGGCGGGCTGAGCCGCGGCTGGCGCGGGCGCCTGCGGGGCGGCCGGTGCGGCCTGCGCCGCCGGAGGAGTAGCCGGCTTGGGAGGCGGCGGCGCCTGCTGCGCCGAGGCGACACCGGCCACAAGAACACACCCGACGAGAGCGGCAACCGTGAGAGCTTTCATTCGTCCTGTCCCTTTCCTCAAAGTAACAACTGCACCCATCCGGAACGCCTCACAGGCGCCGCCGGAATCCCCGACGCTAGAACGTTGACCCGACCGCGAATCTGAACGTGAACGCCTTCTGCGGCTGAAGCTGGTTGTCGAGGATCCCCGCGCGCTGCGGGTTCCAGGACGCAATCAGCCGGAACGGCACGTTGAGCACCGGCATGAAGAAGCGCACTTCCGCGCCCGTGGACGTCTTGAACCCGCTCCACGCGGGCCTGTCGCTCAACCCCAGCACCTCGCCGGCGTCGTAGAAGAGCACCAGCCGCACCGGCCCGGCAATCTGGATCAGGTACTCCGCGTTGAACAGGATGCTCGTGTTGCCGCCGATGACGAGCCCCGTTCTCGGGTCGCGCGGCCCGATGCTCCGGATGTCGAACCCGCGCACGCTGTACTCACCACCCAGGAACAGCTTCTCGAAGATCGGCAGGATGTCGGTGCTGCCCGTCGGCGTGATGTACATCCACTGCCCGCGCACCCCGACCGACGTCCGGCGCGTGTGGGGGTAGTAGTAGACCGCCTCGAGCGTCGGCTTGATGTAGCTCGTGTTGCCGCCGATGCCCGCCAGGTCCATCGACGCCGTGAACCGCTTGCCGGCCTTCGGGAAGATCGGGTCGTCCACCGTGTTGTGCACGAAGCTCGGCACGATCTTGCTGATGGTCCGTTTGCCACCGCTCCCCAGGAGCAGCATGTCGTCGTAGAACGGATTGCCGGTGCCCGTAATCGTCGACCCGGTCGGATAGCCGCCGAGCGGCGTCACCGCGAACGACGGGTCGTCCGGCGTCAGCGTGGGCGGACCGAGGTACGCGGCATTGAGATCGGCGATCGACACCAGTTCGTAGCTATAGGTGACGAACGCCCGCGAGAAGGCCTTCACCGCAAACCCGGCCGTCGCCGACCCGCCCGTGCTGTTCTGCGTGTAGGTATACGGGTAGCGGATCTGCTGCCGGTGGATGTCGCCGCCGATCGTGATCGGCCGGTCGCCCAGTTCGAACTCCATCTGCGTGCCGTCTTTT
>JAPKZP010000319.1 GCA_026393735.1 Acidobacteriota bacterium | reverse complement strand
GCGCGGCATCCAGCGCGATCTCATCGTGCGGCGCATTCGCAAGCTGACACGGTCAGGCAAATGGTAGACGTTGCGCCCCGTCGGTTGCGCCTGGTGTTCTTCGGAACGCCCGAGTTTGCCGTGCCCGGCCTCGAGGCGCTGGTCGCGTCGCGCCACCACGTGGTGGGCGCCGTGACGCAGCCGGACCGGCCCCGCGGTCGCGGACAGAAGGTGTCTGACAGCCCGGTGAAGCATGCCGCACGCGCTCACGGGATTCCCGTCGTGCAGCCGGATCGCCTCAAAGACGAGTCGTTTCTCGCCGGCCTGCGTGCGTGGCAGGCCGACCTCGGCGTCGTCGCGGCCTACGGCAAGATTCTGCCTGCCGCAATCCTCGACGTGCCGCCGCGCGGCCTGGTCAACGTGCACGCCTCGTTGCTGCCGCGCCACCGCGGCGCGGCACCCGTTCATCGCGCGGTCCTTGCGGGCGACACCGAGACCGGCGTCAGCATCATGCGCGTGGTGCAGGCGCTCGACGCGGGCGCGGTGTTCGCCACCGTGACGCGGCCCATCGGGCCCGATGACACGAGCGCCGAGGTCGAGGCTGACCTGGCCCGGATCGGGGCGACGCTCCTCGTCGAGGTGATCGATGCCATCGCCGACGGCCGATCGACGGAGCACCCCCAGGACCCGGCCCGAGCCACCTACGCCCACCGGCTGCGGAAAGAGGAAGGCCCCATCGACTGGACCCACGCGGCTGAACAGATTCATGACCAGGTCCGCGGCTTGCAGCCCTGGCCGCTTGCGTCGACGAGCCTGGCGGGACGCCGGCTGATCGTGTTGCGCACGCGGGTCACGCCGTTCGGCCCGGTCCCCGGTGCGATGCCGGGGACCGTCACGGAAGTTGCCCGCGAGGGCGTGCGTGTCCAGACAGGGACGGGCCTGCTGGACATCCTGGTCGTCCAGCCCGAAGGACGCCGCCCGATGCCGGGACGGGACTTCGCCGCCGGTCACCGGCTGACGCCCGGCGTGCGATTCGACGCTCCTCCCCCGCCGGTGCAGGCCCCGGACGCGTCCGCCGCCAGGGCCTGACGTCATGATCGCGCCCGCTCGAACGGTGGCCCTCCAGACGCTGCAGCGCGTGGCTGCCAAGGACGTCGACCTCGCCACGGCGCTGGATCGAAGCCGCAAGGACCTCACCGATGAACGGGATCGCGCCCTGGCGGCTGAGATTGTGCTGGGCACGCTGCGCTGGCGTGGCGCCCTGGATCATGTCATCGCATGGGCCGGCGACCGTCGCATCGGCGCCTTCGACACGATCGTGCTCGACATCCTGCGCCTGTCCGCCTACCAGTTGCTCCACCTGGACCGCGTGCCGGCGTCCGCCGTCGTCGATGACGCGGTGAACCTGTGCAAGCAGCAGGGGCATCGCAGCGCCAGCGGCGCGGTCAACGCCATCCTGCGGCGCATCAGCCGCGACGCCCGGAGCGTGCCGACCGCCGGCGTCGAGGATCCCGTGGCGCACCTCGTGAACACGTGGTCGCACCCACAGTGGCTCGTCGAGCGATGGATCGCCCGATTGGGGGTCCCGACCGCGCTCGCCTGGGCTACGTTCAACAACACCCCGTCGCCGATGACGCTCTGTGCGCACGCCTTGCGCATGACGAGGGTCGATCTCGCGGCCGCCCTCGCCGCCGCGGGCGTCACCACGCGCCCGTGCGCCTACGCGCCCGACGGCTTGATCGTCGAGCACGGGAATCCCTTGACGTCCGCTCTCGCGCGCGAGGGCGCATTCCTCGTGCAGGACGAGGCGTCGCAACTCGTCGGGGCGCTCGTGGCTCCTCGCTCGGGCATGCGTGTGCTGGACGCATGCGCAGCCCCGGGCGGCAAGACAGCGCAACTGGCCGCCGCCCTCCACGGCACGGGTTTCCTCGTGGCGGCCGATGTCCGGCCGCGTCGGGTCCGCCTGCTCCGCGAGACGTTGCGCGCAGTCCGCCTCGAAGGCGTCGCCGTCATCCAGCACGATGTGCTGGGCGGCATACCGTTCAGGGAGAGCCTGGATCTGGTCCTGGTCGACGCCCCGTGCTCGAGCCTCGTCACCATCCGCCGCGATCCCGACGTCCGGTGGAAGCGGACGGCCGCCGATCTGCCCGGGTATGCCGACCGTCAACTGCGCATGCTCTCGGCCGCCTCCTGTGGCGTCAAGCCCGGAGGGCATCTCGTCTACAGCACCTGTTCCAGCGAACCTGAGGAAAACGAACAGGTCGTCGCCGCCTTCCTCGGTGCGCACCAGGCGTTCGAGCTCGAGGATCCCCGGCGTGCACAGGTCGCGCCGGATCCGGGCGTTCTCGCCTGCCTCGACGGCGAGGGCTGCCTCCGGACCACGCCGCACCAGCACGGCCTGGAGGCGTTCTTTGCGGCCCGCCTCCGGCGCCGGATCTGACCTCAGCATCTGGTTGTCCGGTTCAGTCGTGTAGTACAGTTCTGTCAGGCATGGCATCGAACACCCGCACCAGGAAGATCGGGCGCGCACTCCTGCTCGCGGCCGCGCTGGCCGGAACCTATGCTCTATTTACCGTCGCCACCATGCGGGTGGCCCTGCGGGCGCGCGAAGTCGCGGTGCCGTCCGTCGTCGGGCTCGAGGCGGCTGAGGCGACGGGCGCGATGGAGTCGGCGGGGCTGACGGTGCGAGTGGACGACAACCGGCCATTCGATTCGAAGGTCCCGCTCGGGAGAATCGCGTCACAGGATCCGGTGGCCGGACTGGCCGTCCGCCGGGGCCGCAGTGTCCGCGTGTGGATCAGCGCGGGGTCCCGGTCCTCACTCGTGCCGAAGCTCATCGGCGAGACGGAGCGCACGGCGATGGCGCGCCTCCAGCAGGACGGCCTCGAACTGGCCGGCACGGCTGATGTCCGCTCTTCGGAGCTGCCGATGGATGCGATCGTCGCCCAGCAGCCTGGCCCGGGATCCCGCAACGCGCGTGTCGGGCTGCTCGTGAACCGGGGGGAGCGGGCGGGCGGTTACGTCATGCCCGACGTCATTGGCGTGTCGGCAGACGCTGCGGTCGACTTGCTGCGCAGCCGAGGCCTCCGGGTGGCCATCGTGGCGCAGCAGCCTTATCCCGGCGTGCCGTCAGGCGTCATCCTGCGGCAGTCCCCAGCGGCCGGGTTCCAGATCACGCCGGATCAGCCTATTTCGCTGGAGGTCAGTCGATGAGCGTCCGGCTTGCCCCCTCAATCCTGGCCGCCGACTTTGCGGCCCTTGGCGCCTGCATTGCCGCCGCGGAACGTGGCGGCGCCGACCTGATTCACGTGGACGTGATGGACGGGCACTTCGTGCCGAACCTGACCGTCGGCCCGGCCGTCGTCCGCTCGGTGAAGCGCGTGGCGCAGGTGCCGCTCGACGTTCACCTGATGATCGAGGACCCCGACCGTTTCATCCCGGCGTTTGCCGAGGCGGGCGCGTCCCTGATTTCCGTGCACGTCGAAGCGTTGCCGCACCTGCACCGGACGATTCACCTCATCAAGGACCTGGGTCTCAAGGCCGGCGTGGCGTTGAATCCGTCCACGCCCGTCGGCAGCCTCGAAGAAGTGGCGGCGGACGTGGATTTCGTGCTCGTCATGACCGTGAATCCGGGATTCGGCGGCCAGACCTATATCCGCCGCAGCACGTCGAAAGTACGGGCCATGCGGGCGCTGCTCGACGAAGCGGGGAACGCCGCGCCCATCGAGGTCGACGGGGGCATCGACGAAGCGACCATCACGGACGTCGTGCTGGCCGGGGCGGACTGGATCGTGGCGGGGTCGTCGGTCTTCGGCAGTCCGGATGCGGAGGCGTCGGCCCGGCGCCTCAAAGCCCAGGCCGTCGCGGCGGCGCAGCAGCGGCTCACGGGGTCCCGGAGCGTGCGGTGACGTCGCACGTGTCTGCCGCGCTGGTACGAGTCCGATACGCGGAAACCGACAAGATGGGCTACGCCTACTACGCGAACTACTTCGCGTGGTTCGAGGTGGGCCGGTGCGAGTGGCTGCGGAGCCTGGGGTGGACGTACCGCGCGATGGAAGACCAGGACGAAACGATGCTGCCCGTCATTGAAGCGCACTGTGACTACCGGCAGCCGTCGCGATACGATGACGAGATCGAGATCCGCACGCGGGGCGAGCTGCTGTCCCCTGTTCGCGTGAAGTTCTATTACGACGTCGTCCGCCGGCTCGACGGCGTGGCGACGGCAACCGGGCACACGGTGCACGCCTCGACGGACCTGCACGGCCGCCCGAAGCGGCTTCCCGAACGGGTGAGGACATTGTTCGCATGAACGCATTGGTCACGGGCGTTGCGGGGTTCATCGGGTCCAACCTGGCCGATCGCCTGCTGGCGTCCGGCGCAACGGTCATTGGCCTCGACTGTTTCACCGACTACTACCCGCGGTGGATCAAGGAGCGAAACCTCTCGGGGCTGCGCGGGCATCCGGGCTTCTCGTTCGTCGAGTCCACGATCGCCGGGGCAAACCTCGGCGCGTTGCTGGATGGCGTGACACATGTCTTCCACCTGGCGGCGCAGGCCGGCGTGCGGAAGAGCTGGGGCCGCGACTTCCAGGTCTACACGGTGAACAACGTCGACGCGACGCAGATCCTGCTGGAAGCGTGCTGCAGCCGGCCGATCCAGCGGGTGGTGTACGCGTCGAGTTCCTCGGTGTACGGCGACCACGTGGCCATCCCGATGCGCGAGGATGCGCTGCCCCAGCCCGTGTCGCCGTACGGCGTGACGAAACTCGCCGCCGAGCAACTTTGCTATCTGTACCACGTGAACCACGGGGTCCCGGCGGTGGCGCTGCGCTACTTCACCGTGTACGGACCGCGCCAGCGACCCGACATGGGGTTCCACCGGTTCATCCGCGCGGCCCTGCGGAAGGAACCCATCACCCTCTACGGCGATGGGGAACAGACGCGGGACTTCACGTTCGTCGGTGACGCCGTGGCGGCGACGCATGCGGCCGGCCTGCAGGGTGTCCCCGGGGCCGTGTACAATATCGGAGGCGGGTCGCGCGTCTCCATCAACCACGTCCTGGACATCCTCGGCCGGCTCGTCGGCCGCCCGGTGGATGTGCGCCGGGAGCCCGCGCAGATGGGCGACATGCGCGACACCTACGCCGACACGTCCCGCGCACGCCGGGACATCGGGTTTGCGCCCAGCGTGTCGCTGGAGCAGGGGCTCGATGCCGAACTGCGTTGGCTTTCTTCCGTGCCCGAACTGCTCTAGTTCGGGTGCGCGCAGGGTCTGGAACGACATGATGTGCGGTCGCGTGCAACGGTTGATCGGGGTAGTGGTGGCGCTGGCGGCCCTGGGACTCGTCCCCGGGTGCGCGAAGAACAAGAGCGCGGTGCCGACGGGCATCCTCGAAGCGGACAAGTTCCTCTACGAGCGAGCCACCGAGCTCATCGGGAAACGCAAGTGGGTGCAGTCCCGGGAGTACTTCCGGCAGCTCGTGGACAACTATCCCCAGAGCGCGTATCGGCCTGACGCCAAGCTCGGGCTTGGTGACACGTACCTGGGCGAGAAGTCCGCGGAATCGCTCGTGCTGGCCCAAAACGAGTACCGCGAGTTCCTGACCTTCTACCCGACGAGCCCGCGCGCGGACTACGCGCAGCTCAGGCTGGGCATGTGCCACTACGAGCAGATGCAGGCGGCGGACCGCGATCAGACCGAGACGCGCGAGGCCGTGGCTGAACTCACGGCGTTCGTGACGCGCTACCCCAACAGCAGCCTGCTCACGGAAGGCAAAGAGAAACTGCGCGAGGCCCAGAGCCGCCTGAGCCAATCCGACTACCGGGTCGGGTACTTCTACTTTCGTTCGCGCTGGTACCCGGGTGCGATCGATCGCCTCAAGGCCGTCTTGAAGAATGATCCGGAATACCCGGGGCGGGATGCGGTCTACTTCTACCTGGCCGAGTCGTTGATGAAGATGAACATGCGGGCCGAGGCGGCACCCTACTACGACCGGCTGCTGAAGGAATTCGAGAAGAGCGAATACCTGGCGCGCGCGCAGCAGGGTCTCGAGCTGGCCAAGACACCCGCGCCGTCCCTGGCGGCGCCGGTGAAGAAGCAGTAGGGCCCCGACTCAGGGCGCGGCGGTGCGCGCGTAGCGGCGGTAGTAGTCGACCGCCGAGACGACCGATGTCGCCACGACCACCCACATCGCAACCTGCCCGAGGACGAAGAAGGGACGGTAGCCGTTGTGGCCGAGGATGAGGAGCAGGATGGCCACGACCTGGCTGGCCATCTTGGCCTTTCCCAGCGACGACGAGGCGATGACGTTGCCGCGGGCGTACGCGAGGCTGCGCAGGGCCGTCACCGCGAATTCCCGGCCGATCACGACCGCCACCATCCAGGCCGCCGCGGCCCCCATCTGCACGAGCGAGATGAAGGCAGCAGCCGTCAGCAGCTTGTCGGCGATCGGATCCATCAGTTTGCCGATGGTCGTCACCTGCTTGCGGCGGCGAGCGACATAGCCGTCCAGCCAGTCGGTCAGCGACGCGACCGCGAAGATCGCCGCGCCGAGCACCTGGCTCGACACGCCCATGACAGGCCACTCCACCTTGGTCAGCAGCACGACGACCAGGAGAGGCACCAGGAAGATCCTGGTCAGTGTCAGGCTGTTCGGCAGATTCAGTGTCAGACGAAGCGCCCCTGTTGGAAACCCGCCTCATTGTAGCGCAAGCCGGCAGCCGATGCCCGAACGCCGGATTCGGCCCGGGGAGACGCCCCGGCCTGCCCCCTTGGGGTAAGATAGGGAGGTTGTCATGAAGGCCATCCTCCTCGCAGGGGGCAAAGGCACGCGCCTGCGCCCGTTGACCCTGCATACGCCCAAGCCCATCGTGCCCGTCTTCGGACGCGCGTTCCTCAACTACCAGATTGATCTCGTGCGCCAGGTGCGCGAGATCGACGAAGTCGTGCTGAGCTTGAACTACCAGCCGCGGCGCATCGAAGAAGTCTTCGGGGACGGCCGTGACCTGGGCATCAAGATCAGCTACGTCGTGGAACCGAGCCCGCTCGGAACGGGCGGCGCCATCAAATACGCCACCGGGACGTACTCGGACACGATTGTCGTGTTCAATGGCGACGTGATGACCCAGATCGATCTCGGCGAGGTCATCCGGCTTCACCGCGAGCGGAAGGCCAAGGCCACCATCGTCCTGACGCCCGTGGACAACCCGTCGGCGTACGGCCTCGTCGAGAGCGACGCGGACGGCAACGTGCGGCGGTTCCTCGAGAAGCCGAAGCCCGAGGAGATCACCTGCGACACGATCAACGCCGGCGTGTACGTGCTGGAACCCGAGACCTTCGACCGCATCCCCAGGGACACCGCCTCTTCGATCGAGCGGAGCTTCTTCCCGTCGCTGGTCGACCGGAACGAGACGTTCATCGCCTACGTGTACCGGGGCTACTGGATCGACATCGGCACGCCCGAGAAGTACGCCCAGGTGCATCGCGACATCATGGACCGGCGATTCCTGGCGGAGCCGTTCGGCGGCAGCCCTCGGGGCACCAGGCATCTGGGGGCCGACGTGCGAGTCGAGGACAGCGCCGTGATTGAAGGCCCCTGCTTCATCGACGACGGCACCGTCATCAAGGCCGGCGCCCGCGTTCTGCCCTACAGCGTCATTGGCAAGAACAGCGTGGTCGAAGAAGACGCAACGATCGACGGGTCGATCATCTGGCCCAACGGGCGCATCTCGCGCGACGCCGTGGTGCGAGGATCGATGCTCGGCCGGCACTGCCACGTCGGCCGCAATGTCGTGATCGAAGGCGGCGTGGTCCTTGGCGACAAGTCGGCCGTGACGGACTTCTCGCGCCTCAAGGCGAGTCTCTGATCGCAGGAGCAGTGATGAGCGTCAATCCGGACATCTTCAAAGCGTACGACGTCCGCGGCGTCTACCCGGCGGAGTTGAACGAAGACACGGCGCGGCAGATCGGGCGCGCGTTTGTCGCGTACCTCGGCGCGAAGCGCATTGCCGTGGGCCGCGACATGCGCGTGTCGGCCCCGGCGATGGCGGCCGCCTTCATCGAGGGCGCGCGGATGCAGGGTGCGGAGGTGGCCGACTACGGGATGATCGCCACCGACATGCTCTACTTCGCGGTGGCGCGGGACAAGCACGAGGGCGGCGCGATGATCACGGCATCGCACAACCCGAAGCAGTACATCGGGATGAAGCTCGTCCGGGCCGAGGCGTTCCCGCTGAGCGGCGAGGCCGGCATCGGGCAGATCCGCGACATGATCGTCGGCGGGGCGATTCCGCCGCCGGCCGCGGTGCCGGGCGCGCTCGTGGCGAACGACAACCTGCTCGACGACTACGTCGCGCACGTGATGACGTTCATCGACCCCACGGTCATCAAGCCGTTCAACGTTGTCCTCGACGCCGGCAGCGGCATGGGCGGACTGGTTGCGCCGAGGCTCTTCGAGCAGCTGCCGTGCAGGACGACGCGGTTGTGTTTCACCATCGACGGGACGTTCCCGAACCACGAAGCCAACCCGCTCATCGACGAGAACCGGAAGGACATCACCGAGCGGGTCATTGCCGAGAAGGCCGACATCGGCATCGCGTGGGACGGAGACGCGGACCGCTGCTTCTTCATCGATCGCGACGGCGAGTTCATTCCCGGCGACTTCGTCACTGCGCTGCTCGCGGAGGCGTTCCTGAGGAAAACCCCGGGCGCCGGCATCGTGTACGACCTCCGCGCCAGCTACGCCGTGAAGGACACCATCGCCCGGTTCGGCGGCCGCGCGCTCATGAACCGCGTCGGCCACGCGTTCTTCAAGAAGCGGATGCGTGAGGAGAATGCGGTCTTCGGCGGCGAGGTCACCGGGCACTACTACTTCCGCGACAACTTCTACGCGGACAACGGCTTCATTCCCGCGATGCTCATTCTCGAACTGATGTCCATCAAGGGCCAGGCGCTGCACCAGCTCCTCGCGCCGTTGCGGGCGAAGTACTTCATCTCCGGCGAGATCAACACGAAGGTGAAATCGATGCAGGCCGTGCAGGAGAAGCTCGATGGGCTGGCCGCCCGCTTCGCGAGCGAACACTTGTACCGGATGGATGGCATCTCGGTCGAGGCCGCCGACTGGCACTTCAACGTCCGGGCGTCGAACACCGAGCCGCTGCTGCGCCTGAACCTCGAGGCGACGTCCCAGGCGACGATGGAAGCCCGGCGCGACGAGGTGCTGGGCTTCGTCCGGGGGTAGCGGCGCGCTGGACCTGGCGGACGACTCTGCTACAATAGGGGCTCGTCTTCAGGCGTCTCGCATCATGGGCGGGCTTAGCATAGTGGTAATGCTCTGGCTTCCCAAGCCAGCTAGACGGGTTCGATTCCCGTAGCCCGCTCCACCCCACAATTCGCGCGGCGCCGGCAGCCTCACGACTTCCGTCGATCCGCCCAGTACTTCTTCATCCGGTCCGACACAGCCTTTCGCTCTGCCCCGCTCATGGGCTTGCGCCGGCCTCGCCTCGAGATGCGGGCCGAGAGCTTCCCAGGCGGCTGGGGTGCGGACATCGGCACGACCTCGCCGGCCGCGGCCCTGAGCCCGGGGAATGCGCGGCGGAGCGCCACGATCTCGCGCTCTAGCTCCGCCAGGCGGGACGCGGCGCCAAGGCGCGCCAGACGGTTCAATTCCACTCTGCTGAGTCCTGTCGCCACTGATCCCTCCGACCCCGATTATATGCTAGGCTTCTTGCCTTATGGCCTACGAGGAACCCAAGAACGTCCTGATTTCTTCCGAGGAAATCCAGCTCCGCGTCCGTGAACTGGCGCAGGAAATCGAGCGGGATTACGCCGCAGATGCCCAGTTGCACCTGATCAGCGTACTGAAGGGCGCATTCATCTTCCTGGGCGATCTCGTCCGCTCGATGAACCGGCAGGTCAGCCTCGACTTCATGGCGGTCTCGAGCTACGGCAAGAGCACGACCTCGTCGGGGGAGGTCCGGGTGCTCAAGGACCTCGACTCGGGGCTCGAGGGCCGCAACGTCATCATCGTCGAGGACATCGTGGACACGGGACTGACGCTCGCGTACCTGCAGGAGATCCTGCACGCGCGCTCGCCGAAGTCCCTGAAGACGGCCTGCCTGCTCAGCAAGCCGTCACGCCGGGTCGTGGACGTGAAGGTCGACTACATCGGCTTCACGATTGAAGACCGTTTCGTCGTCGGCTACGGCCTCGACTACGCGGAGCAATACCGCAATCTGCCTTACCTGGCCACGCTCGACTGAGCCTGGGCGGCGACGCCGTCCACAGCCGCCTTCACCGCCTTCGCCATCGCCCGCGCCTCGCGCAGCACGACGGCGGGATCCAGCGTCAGCATCCGCCGGTCGCGCATGAGGACGCGACCGTTCACGATCGTGGTGCGCACGTCGTCGCCGCGCGTCACGTAGACCAGGTGCGAGATCGGGTGGTAGAGCGGCGTCTGCCGGGCGGACTGCATCGAGACCACGATCACGTCCGCCAGCTTGCCGGGTTCGAGAGATCCGAGCTTGTCCGCCATCCCCAGGGCGCGGGCGCCACCGATCGTCGCCATTTCGAGGACGGTCTCCGCGGAAGCCACGGTGGGATCGCGGTCAACGAGCTTGTGCAGGAACGCCGCCTGCCGCATCGCCTCGAACATGTCGAGGTCGTTGTTGCTGGCCGCTCCGTCGGTGCCCAGCCCGACGGCGAGCCCGGCCTTCAGGCACTTGGCGAGCGGCGCCGCGCCGCTTGCCAGTTTCATGTTGCTCTCGGGATTGTGGGACAGGCCGACCTCGTGCTTGCGCAGCAGCGCGATGTCCTCGTCGCTGATGTGCACGAAGTGCGCGGCCACCGCGTGGGTGTCCCAGAATCCCAGGGACTCGAAGTACGCCGCCGGCGACATCTGGTGCGCCGCCTGCGAGTCCTTCACCTCGGTCTCGGTTTCCGCCAGGTGCGTGAGGAGCGGCACGCCGTACTTCCGCGCCAGATCTCTCGTCGCCTGCAAGGACGCGGCGTCCAGTGTGTACATCGAGTGGGGCGCCACGGTGGCGACGATGAGCGGGTCGTTCCTGTACGCCTCCATGAAGCGGTCCGCACGGGCCAGGGCGTCGGCTGGCGTCTTCGCGTCGGCGACGGGGAACCCGATGACCGATTGCCCGAGCACGCCGCGCATGCCGGCCTGCTTCGTCGCCTTCGCGACCTCGTCTTCGAAATAGTACATGTCCGTGTAGAGCGTCGTCCCGGACTGGATCATCTCGAGGGCCGCCAGGCGCGTGCCGACGCGGACCAGTTCGGGCGACACCGTCTTCCCTTCCGCCGGGAAGATGTACTTCTGCAGCCACTCCATGAGGGCCAGGTCATCGGCCAGCCCGCGGTACATCACCATCGCGGCGTGCCCATGCGTGTTGATGAGGCCGGGCATCACCACCGCACCGTCCGCCCGGACGGTGTCGCGGGCCACGAAGTTCCGGGCGATCGCGTCGGCGGTCTCGACCCCCACGATCGTCGTGCCGTCGATGGCGACGGCCCCGGATTCAATCACCCGGCGCTGGGCGTCCATCGTGACCACCGTGCCGCCCGTAATGATCATCGACACGCGCCGCCGTGCCGCGGGAGCCGCGGTGAGCGCGCTGGCCGTCACGGTCACCGCGATGACGGCAGAGGTCCAGCGAAGAAGACGTCGGCCAACGAGATACGGCTGAGGCATACCCGCGATTGTACCGCAGGCAGGCGACCGGTGGCGGCGCCACGCCGGGTTCGTGTATAGTCTGCGCGTGTCCGTCCACCTCGTCAGGCATCCACTCGTCCAGGACATCCTGCTGTCGCTGCGCGACGTCAACACCGAGCCGGACGGCTTCCGCCGGATGGCCGTCCGCATCAGCGTGCTGCTCGCCAGCGAAGCCCTCCGTTCACTGCCGGTGAAACCGGCCATCGTCCAGACCCCACTGGGGCCTGCCTCCGGCCAGCGCGTCGCCACCGACGTGGTGGTCGTGCCCGTGCTCCGGGCCGGCCTCGGGATGCTGGATGCCGTGCTCGAGCTCGTTCCGGGGGCACGTGTGGGCCACATCGGCCTGCAGCGCGACGAGATGACCGCGGTTGCGTCCCGCTACTATGCAAAGCTGCCGCCGGGTCTCGCCGACAGCTTCGTCCTGATGATCGACCCGATGCTCGCCACCGGCGGGAGCGCGGTCGAGGCCGTGGACCTCCTGAAAGAAAAGGGAGCCCGGCGCATCCAGATAGTCTGCATCGTCGCCGCCCCGGAGGGCATCGCGCTCGTCGAGCAGCATCACCCCGATGTCGACATCTACACACCCGTGATCGACGAGGGCCTCAACGAACGGAAGTTCATCGTGCCGGGACTCGGAGACTTCGGCGATCGTCTGTACGGAACGCTGTAAGGCGGGTCTCATGAGCAACCAT
>JAPKZP010000356.1 GCA_026393735.1 Acidobacteriota bacterium | reverse complement strand
GCGTCATCTCCGTATAGCGGTTGACGAGCGCCGCGTCGAGGCCCGTGGCGAGCAGCGCATGCCAGATGGCCTGGTGGATGGTCAAGGCGTGCGGGCTGTGTGAGATCGCTTCCAGCAGCAGTTCGAGCGCCTCGCCCGTGGCCTGACGGGCCAGCAGGTGCCGCGCCAGCGCCAGGTGGGCGCGCCAGTCCTTGGGGTTGGCCGCGATGAGCCGCCGGCACAGCGCCTCGAAGCGGGGCGACTGGTGCTGCCTGGCGTACAGGGATTCGAGTCGATCGAACGCCAGGTACGCGCGTTCGGGCGCGACCTGCGCGACCTGCTCCCATGCCTCGGCCGCCGCCGCGAGGTTGCCTTCGTGGAGCCGCACGTCGCCCAGCGTGAGGTACGCGGGGACCGTCCGGCCGTCGAGGGCCAGGGCTGATTCGAAACGCGCGGCCGCCCCGGCATAGTCGAGCTGCTTGATGCGCTCGCGTCCCATCTCGGTTTCGATGAAGGCGAGGATCTGGCGGTTGCGGGGCTCATCGGCCGCTCCGCTCTGAGCGACGAGGCGCTGCCGCACGTCGTGCGCCTCCTGCCACTGGTGCTGTTCCTCGTAAAGTTTCTGGAGGTTGACGAGCGCGTACGGGTTGTCGGTGTCGAGTCCGAGCACTTCGTTGAAGGCCTCGAGGGCGCGATCGACGAAGCCGCCGCGCTTGTAGTCGAGGCCGAGGCACAGCAAGACGTACGCGTGCTCGAGGCGGGTCAGCTTCGGCCGCTGGAGCAGGCCCTGGTGAATGGTGATGGCCCGCCCCACCTGCCCCTTCTCCCGGTACAGGTTGCCGAGGATCATCTCGATCTCGAGCGCTTCCGGCTGGAAGCGCGACGCCTGGGTGAGTTCCTCGATTGCCTTGTCGATCTGGTGCGACACGAGCGAGTTCAGGCCCAGGATGAAATGCGGCGACTCGCGGGCCCGGCGGCGGTCGATCCACCGGCCTTCCTGCAGCTTGTATCGTTCCCAGGCCTTGCCTGCGGCAATCCCCACCAGCAGGGCGACGAGACCGGTCAGCAGCGGCGCGTAGCTTTCCATCAGAACATCTGCGTCCGCCAGAGATCGTGCAGGTGCAGCACGCCCTCCACGCGGCCATCGGGATCGACCACGATCAGCGACGTGATCTTGCGCTGCTCCATCAGGGCCAGCGCCTGGACGGCCAGCAGCGATCGGGCGATCGTCTGGGGCGACGCGGTCATCACCGCCGAGGCGGGCCGAGCGAGCAGGTCGGCGAGCGCCATGTGGCGCCGGAGGTCGCCATCGGTGATGATGCCCGCCAGCCGGCTGTCCGCGTCGACCACGCAGGTCATGCCCAGGCGCTTCGCCGAAATCTCGGCCAGCACCTCGCGCATGGAGGCATCCGCCGCCACTGATGGCACCTGCGGCCCCGTGTGCATCAGCGCGTCGGCCCGCAGCAGGCGCTTGCCGATGCCGCCGCCCGGGTGCAGGGTCGCGAAGTCCTCGTGTCGGAAGCCCTTTTCCACGAGTAGCGTCATCGCCAGGGCGTCGCCCAGGGCCAGCGCCGCGGTGGTGCTGGCCGTCGGCGCCAGGTTCAGCGGGCAGGCCTCCTCGTCGATCGCGCAGTCCAGGACGAGATCGGCGGCGCGGCCGAGCGTGGACTCGGGCGAACCCGTCATGGCCACGAGCCGCGCCCCGATGCGGCGGATGGTCTCGAGCAGCCGCAGCAGTTCGCCCGTTTCGCCGGTGTACGAGAGCGCGATGACCACGTCGCCGTCCTGGACGGCGCCGAGGTCGCCGTGCACGGCTTCCGCCGGGTGCAGGAAGAACGCCGGTGTGCCGGTGCTGGTGAACGTCGCCGCGATCTTACGGGCGATGATGC
>JAPKZP010000490.1 GCA_026393735.1 Acidobacteriota bacterium | reverse complement strand
GGCCGGCGAGGCTGCCGTTGATGTAGATCGGGCCGCCGGTCGTCGGATCGACCAGGGCCGACCGCTGCTCGAACCGGTACTCGGTCACGAGGCGGAAGAACAGCGAGCGGCGCGGCTGGAACTCCAGCTTCAGGCGTGGAATCGTCGAGCGTGCGTACTCCGAGCCGTCCCGGTCCCGCGTGGTGCGGGTAGTGACCAGGCTGCCGTCGATGCGCACGGACGGCAACGGCCGCAGGCCCACACTGGCGCTGATGCGCGCCTGCCGGCCGTCCGCGGCTTCGGCGTAGATGGCCGTTCCGCCGTAGGTCACGCTCACGCTGCCGTTGAACTGCTGGAACACCGGCGTCGTCAGCGAGTAGGTCCCCGTCCAGTCCGACGCGCCGTCCGGCGCGGCGAAGGGCACCATGCCGCCCGGCTGAGCGACCGAATAGCCGGCGTACTGTTCGGGAGCGAAATGGACGAACGGGCGGTTGACCGACACAGTGGCGCTCCAGCCGCCCCGAAGCTGACTGTTCAGGTTCAGCGAATCGGTGCCTTCAATCGCCCCGGCGCGGCCGAAATCACCGTAGTCCCAGATGCGGTTGAAGGTGAGAAACCCGGTGAACGTCTCGACCGCCGACCCGCGGGTTCCATAGTACGTGAGGCGGTTGCTTGCGTGCCCCTCGACGATGTTGCTGCGCGGAACATAGCCCGACTCCGTCTCGAAGTCTTCGCCGAAGCCGGTCAGCTTGTAGTTGAACCCGAAGCGGCGCGCCGTCCGATCGAATTCCCCCTGCCACATCGGAGCACTGGTGGTCGTGCCGTCACGTTCGCTCCACGAACCTCCGGCCTGGCCGAGCACGTAATAGAGCTTCTTGAACACGATGCGCGCGTCGGCGGCCGCCACCCGGTTGAACGCGTCGGCCTCCGTGCGGTCGGTGTACGTCACCCCGGCGAGCGAGTCCTGGCCGATGTCCTGGCGGAGGCGCGCCATCGTGACCCACGCGTGGGCGTCGCCCGTGTCGTCGGCGGCCGACAGCACCGCCACTCCCGTCCTTCCGACCTTGCCCGTCAGCTTGCCGCCTCCGGTGGGATCGACGATCTGCCGCGTGTAGACGAGCTGATTGGGCGTCGCGAACAATTCGATGCCTTCCAGGAAGAACGGGCGCTTCTCCGGGTAGAACAGCGCGAAGCGCTCGTTCACGGTGACCTGGCTGGCGTCGGTCTCTACCTGCGAGAAGTCGGGGTTCACCGTCGCGTCAATGGACAGGTTCGTGAAGCCCACGCGCAGGTTGGCGCCCGGCTGCCAGTCCGCCGATCCGTACGAGTAGCTCGCGTCGCTCTGGCGCGACCCGTCAAGCGATGCTGCGACGAACGGCTGGACTTCCGTGACCACGCCGCGCTGGAGGTCGTGCAGCCCTTCCATGGTGCCGGCCTGGGCGAGGAAGCTGGCGACGCGCTTCGCGTCGGTCCACGTGTCCTGCCGGCCCGTGCGCTGCGTCTTGCGGGAGATGTTGATGCCCCAGCGCAGCGGGCCCGTGCCCGGGTAGCGGAGGCTCTTGAACGGGATCCGCACCTCGACGACGTAGCCCTCGGGCGTGACCCGCCCCTTCGAGTCGAACTGGTAGTCGGGGCTGAGGTCGATCTGGCCCGCCCACATGTTGCCGCCGTACGCCCCGCCGCCCATGCCACGGGTGGCGCCGGCGCTGAAGCCGCCTTCGGTCTGCACGCCGTCTTCCTGCACGCCCAGCGGGTTGACGCCGAAGATGAACGCGCGGCGCCGATCGTTGAACGTGTCGAGATAGATGCGCACCCAGTCTTCGTTGCCGATGTTGTCGCGGTCGGCCGATGTGGCGCGCACCGAGCCGGGCACCGAGTCGTAGGCGATGATGCCCAGGTGCAGGGCCTTCGGCGAGTACCAGATGAGCACCTCGGTGCGCTCGCTGGCCGCCTGGCTGTCGACCGGCTGATACTCCGAGAAGCCGCCGAGGCGCGTGGCCTTCGACCAGGCCGGCTCGTCCAGCCGCCCGTCGATGGTGACCTGCTCCTCGATCCGCGGCACAAAGAAGGTCGGCCCGCCGCGGCCCTCGACGACCGGCGGAGACGAAGGCGGCACGCCCGGCTGAGGGGACGCGGGCGTGGTGGGCCCCTGCAACAGGCCAAGACACAGCAGCAGTGTAGACATCAAGAGTCCGGGTTATGAGTCGACAGATCCTGCGTGTGCAGGCACGCCGAGTCTCTTGAGTCTACGCTATTCGGCTCGTCCGGGTCAGCCTGGCGCCCGGAGGCCGATCGCCTGCACGGCCCCTGCCGCGGCGAGGTTGACCACATCCTGCACGGTGCTGCCGTATTGCAGCAGCTGCACCGGCACGCGGGTTCCGGTCAGCACCGGCCCGACGACGACCGCCTCGCCCACGTGCTGGATGAGATGCAGGGCCAGGTTGCCGGACTGGAGATCGGGGAAGACGAGGACGTTCGCATCCTTGTCGAGATCCGAGAACCGGAAGTACTGCTTGCGGATGTCGGCGTTCACGGCCGTCGCCAGTTGCATCTCGCCGTCCACGACGAGGCCCGGCGCCTGCGCCTTGACGAGCTCGGTCGCCTGCCGGACCTTTCGCGCAAACGGATGATTGACCGCGCCGAAGTTCGAGAACGACAGCATGGCCACGCGCGGCTCGATGCCGAGCAGCCGCACCATACGCGCCGTCTGCAGCGC
>JAPKZP010000587.1 GCA_026393735.1 Acidobacteriota bacterium | reverse complement strand
ATACCCAGGCGTCCGGCATCTTCACGAGCATCCTGGCAATCGCCCCGCTCGTCATCGTGTCCTACTTCACCTTCAAGTCGTCCATGGGTCGGCTCGAGGACGAGAACCGACACCTGGCCGACGTCAATCGCCTCTACCTGAAGGTGGTCGAGACGCTGGCCATGGCCGTGGACGCCAAGGACCAGGTGACACACGGCCACGTTCGCCGGGTGCAGACCTACGCGCTCCAGCTGGCCCGCCACCTCGGCGTGACCGACGAGCAGGAGCTGCGCGCGATCGAGACGGCGGCGCTGCTCCACGACATCGGCAAACTCGCCGTCCCGGAACACATCCTGAACAAGCCCGGCAAGCTGACGGCCGGCGAGTACGAGCGGATGAAGCTCCATGCCCCGCTCGGCGCGGACATGCTCTCGGCGGTCGACTTCCCGTATCCCGTCGTGCCCATCGTCCGGCATCATCACGAGAACTGGGACGGCACCGGCTACCCGGACGGCCTGCACGCCGACGGCATTCCCGTCGGGGCGCGCGTCCTGTCCGTCGTCGACTGTTACGACGCGCTCCGGTCGCACCGGCCGTACCGCCGTGCCCTGTCCCCCAGGGAAGCGCTGGCGATCATCCGTGAGCGGCGCGGGACGATGTACGACCCGGCGGTGATCGACGCCTTCGAGACCATCCAAACCGCCATCGAGGCCGAATCCGTCGACGACCCTCTCCCGGAGGTCTTCGACCGCTTCGCCGAAGCTGCTCGCGGCATGCGCCGGACCGATCCGGCCTCCGATGCCATCCCGCTCGAGTTGCGGCTGTCCTCGACGGACATGCTGCTGAAGCTCTACGGTCAGCTCTCCACACTCGGCGCGGACGCCGACCTTGTTCAGACATGCGACATTCTTCTATCAGCACCTCGAGGCGACCGACGAGGTTCGTGCGGTCTTCGCGTCGGGTTTCGGCGAAGCCCTCGTGAAGGACGTGCGGATGCCCGCGGGACACGGCGTCAGCGGCTGGGCTGCGGCCAACGGGCGTTCGGTCATCAACGCCGACTCCGCCCTCGATCTCGGCACGCGCCTCGACAGCATCGAGCCCAGGTTCCGAAGCGTGCTCAGCGTACCGCTGACGACGCGGAAGGGCTCGATCGGAGTCGTCACGCTGTACTCCATCCAGGCGAACGCCTTCCGCGACGAACAGCGTCAGGCGATCGAACTGATTAGCGGACCTGTGGCCGAGGCGTTCGGCCGGGCCCTCCAGGCGGAACCGGCCTCGACGGCGGGCGCCATCGCCGGAGGCGGCCTCGCCATCGAAAACGGACACGCGCTGCACGCACTGATCGAGAGCGACACCGGTCTCATCGGCGCGCTGGGCCGCACGCTCGGCGTGCTCTGCCTGAGGAACGACGGATCTGCCGAACTCATGAGCCACGCCGCGGTGGCCCTCAGTCATGCCACGCGCGTCGCCGACCTGATCTTCCAGCCCGCTCCGGACTCGCTGGTCGCGCTGATGCCGGACTGCGATGCCAGCGCGGGCCAGATCATCCTGGACCGTATCGCGGCGTCGCTCCCGGAAGACGTCATCCCGCCGCCGATGAAGGCGTCGCCGTTGCGCGTCGCATTCGCCTGCAGCCCGAACGACGGCGATTCCGTTCGCCAGTTGCTTGACGCCGCGCAGGCTCGCCTCGAAACCGACCTACCACCGGTCGCCGCCGAACAGCCGATGGTGCTCGCAGAGGGGGGGGCGTGGTGCAACTGAACCCCGACGCTGGAGCTACGATGGCCGACGCCATGCCCGCCGAACACGCGGGGATTCACGCCCTGCCGGGCGCGGCGCGAGTCGCCGTCGCCATTGTCGGCGCGGCGGGCATCGCGTGTGTCGCGTTCGGCCTGGGACAGATCGCGCCGGGTCAGGGCCCCGCGATGCTGGTCCTCGCGGCGCTGGCCGTCATCACCGCCGGCATCAAGATTCCGCTGCCCCTGTCCGAAGGCGGTTCGACGCTGTCGCCGTCGTACGTCGTCAGTCTCATCGCGGTGCTGCTGGTTGGCCCTTGGGCGAGCGCGCCGATCGCGTTCGCGGGCGCGTTGAGTCAATGCACGGTCGGCGCAAAGCCTCGCAACCCCTGGTTCCAGACGCTGTTCACGATGGGAACCATGGCGATCTCGACAGTGGCGTCAGGGCTCGCGTACGACATCTGTCTGCACAGCGTACCAGCGGAGTCCTGGACGCGGTTCGTGGCGGTCGCCAGCGCCGCGACGGTCTACTTCCTGCTGAACACGGGCCTCGTGGGAGCCGTCATTGCGGTGTCATCGGGCGACATCCTGCGCCGCAGCTGGATTCGCAGCCTCCTCCGGGGCGCGCCGAGCTACTACGTGGGCGCGGCCGCCGCACTTCTCGTCGCCGTCCTCCTGCAGAATGGACGTCACTGGTGGGTGCTGCTGCTCGCGGCGCCGGCCTATCTGACCTATCGCAGCTACCGGGCCTACTCCGGCCGAATCGCAGAAGAACAACGCCAGGTCAAGGAACTCTCAGAGGTCCAGTTGGCCATGATCGAGGCCTTGGCCGTCGCCATCGAAGCCAAGGACTCGACGTCGCATGACCACTTGCGACGGATGCAGGTCTACTGCGAAGGCCTGGCCCGCGCGATCTCGATGACCGAGCCGGACATCCGGGGCGTCAAGACCGCGGCTCTCCTCCACGACATCGGCAATCTGGCCATTCCGGAGCACATCCTGTCGAAGCCCGGGAAGCTCAGCTACGAGGAGTACGAGAAGCTCAAGATCCACCCGCGTGTGGGAGCCGACATCATCCGATCCGTCCCCTTCCCCTACCCGGTGGCGCCGCTCGTCTTGTCACACCACGAACGGTGGGACGGACGCGGCTATCCCTCCGGGCTCAAGGGTGAGGACATCCCGGTGGGCGCCAGGATCATCGCCGTCGTGGACTGCTTCACGTCCATGCTGATGGGTCGGCCGTACCGCCCGGCCCGCACATATGCTGA